>JAEHDK010000580.1 GCA_016880465.1 Micromonosporaceae bacterium | reverse complement strand
CTGTCCGCGTTTCACCGCGGAGCCGCAGCAGCTCCCGGATCCAGAGCGGCACTGCGAGGCAGAGCGTCTCGACTAGGACGGGGTGCGATGTCGCGCTGGCGCTACTCATCGCCGCTCCAGTTCTCGGCACAGTGCGACGAGCTCGGGATCCGGTTTCGCGTCGCCCGGGCAGATGGCGTCGGGGGTGCCGTCCGGTCGGATGCCCAGGCGCCAGCCGGCGGCGCGGGCCATCTGCTGCTGCTCGGCGGTGGTGGTGTGGCCGCGGGCGCGGTAGGTGTTGGCGCAGCCGTGGCGGCGGCACCGGATCGGTTCGGGGCGGTCAGCCATGAGCGCTCCCTAGTTCGTCGGCGATGGCCTCGGCCGGCGCGAACCGCAGCAGGTCACCGAGCCGGGCGGCGCGCCGGTGCGCCTCCGGTGTCCGCCGGATGTCGAGGACCGGGCCGACGTCGCGTTCCTCACGGACGCTGAGGCGGCGGCGCAGGTGAAAGGCCCGGCCGGTCCATTCGGGCCACTGGCCGGCCTCCGCGTCACCGACGCCGCGTAGTTGTCTCATCGCCTCCGCCTCCAGCCGCGTCCGTAGTTGGCTTCCTGCAACGCTTGCGTGCCAGACCGGCCCGCCGTATCCGGCTTGGATTCATTCGTAGCCGCTGTTGACGGTGAGCACGACGGTCAGTCCGCTGGGCAGTACACGGCCGAACCGGGGGTGCATGGTTTCCAGGGCCAGCCGGCAGTGCCAGTCCAGTGCGGTGCGCTGCCACCGGTTCATCGGCTCACCCCTGTCAGGTCGGCTGCGGCGTCGAGCAGCTCACGGGCCTCGGTGATACGCCGGAACATGCCGGAGTCGCCGCCGGCGTCGGGATGGTGAACACGGGCGGCACGACGGTACGCGTCGTCGCGCACGGCCTTATCGGTGAGGATTTGCGCCGTGGTGCCCGCCGGCAGGCCCTCGGCGGCAAGTAGCTGGGCGGCCTGGTCGAGGCTCACCTGCGGGCCGGAGCCGGCCTCGATGGCCCGCCAGCCGCGGTACTGCTCTCCGGTGCGGGACACGCCGTACCGGTCGACCGCGCGCAGGGCCTCCAGGGCGAGCGCGATGGCGCGGATGTTGGCCTGCCAGCCGGGCGGGTCGCCTCGGTCGCGCTCCTCGTAGGCGTCGGTGGCGTAGGTGAGTGGCCCGTGGCGGCTGTCGAAGGACACCCGTACACGCGGCGAGTCGGTCAACGCGTTGACGCGTAGCATGCCGTCGCGGCGGATGTCGCCTTCGCGGACGTCGATCTGGAGGACGACGAGGCTGGCGCCGAGCAGTTCGGTCTCGCGGCCGAGCAGGTCGAGTGTGGATTGCCACTTGGCACGGAAGCGGCTGGACGGCTGCCGGTCCCATGTGGTGGGGCCGGTCCATGGGCCGATGGAGCGGATCTCGTACCTCATCGGCTCGGCCCCGTCAGGTCGGCGGCCGCGTTGAGTAGCTCCTGCTCGTGAATGAGGAGCACGAGGACGCCGGGGGCGAGCCGGGGCTGTCCACGTGCGACGGTGTGCGCCGCCTCCACGGTCAGGCCGGCCTTGATGAGCCGGACCATGATGCAGGCGACCTTCATCTCCACGGCCGGGAACTGCCGCGGGTGGCCCTGGCCGAGCGGGATGGTGTCGTCGTCCCGCAGCCAGCCGCGGCGCACCCAGTGGTCGACCTGCCGGAAGGTGGCCCCGGACACGCGCATCAGCTCGCTGGTGTTAGGCACGGACG
>JAEHDK010000579.1 GCA_016880465.1 Micromonosporaceae bacterium | reverse complement strand
CCGGCGCCCGAGCCGCTTCTGGCGGCCGCGTCCTTCCTTGCCACGGGCCCGGCGTTACCGAGTGTCACCAGGGCTGATGGTGGTTGGTCGACCTGTCGTGCCGATGAGAGCTCGTTTTCACGGACAGGCGCGGCGTCGCGGCTGTCTTGCGGGCGCGCCCCGGGCCAACGACTGGTGCATTGACGCGTGTGGCGCACCGGCGGAGGATGGTAGCGATATCCCGGAAGGAGGGGCGCGTGATGGCGTGGGATCTCACGGGAAGTTATGTCGAGACCTGCTCTTGTGAGCTGATGTGTCCGTGCAATCTCTCGTTCGATCACGGAGCCACCTACGACTTCTGCCGGGTCACTCTGGTCTTCAACATCCAGCGGGGTCAGATCGAAGGCACCGACATCGCGGGCCGCAAGGTCGCGATCATCGCCGACACACCCAAGGTCATGACCGATGGAAACTGGCGGCTCGGCGTGTACGTCGACGACCAGGCGAGCGACGAGCAGCTGGACAAGCTGGTCAAGGTGTTCAGCGGACAGCTGGGCGGACCGATGGGCGCCCTGGCTCCCCTCGTAGGCGAGGTCCTCGGCGTCGAGCGAGCCGCGATCGAGGTGAACGACCACGGGCTGCGGCACAGCGTCCGCGTCGGTGACACGATCGACTTCGACATCGAGGACATCGTCCCGTACGGCGTGGAGACCGGCGAGCCGGTGCGCTTCCAAGGTATGTTCCACCCGGTTGGATCGGACCTCACGATGGCCGAGGCGAAGCGGACGCGGATCAACGCGTTCGGCATCTCCTACGAGGGCAAGACGGGCCTCTCCACGTCTACGTTCTCCTGGGCCGCCTGACCCTGATGGCAGCTCCGGCGGAGAGCGGCCCCGACGCGGGTCTCGCGCCGGCGTACGCCGCTGCCCGCACGCGACTAGGCCTCGTCGCGGCGCTCTTCGCCGTCGCCGGCATCGGCTGGGCATGGACGGCGCACCAAATGCGGGGCATGGACGCGGGACCGTGGACGAATCTGGGAAGCCTTGGCTGGTTCGTCGGAGTCTGGGTCGTAATGATGGCCGCGATGATGTTCCCATCGGTCGCGCCGACAGTTGCCCTCTACGCCCGCATCACGAAGGAACGCTCGCCGCTTCGTCCGTGGTTCTTCGCCGGCGGCTACTTGCTCACCTGGACCGCCGCCGGCCTCGTCGCCTACGTCGTCGGCGTCACCGCGACGAAGATCCTGGGGGATACCCTCGCGTGGCATAGCGCAGGCCGCGAACTCGCCGGTGCCACCTTGATCGTCGCCGCGATCTACGAGGTCACGCCCCTCAAGGACGTCTGCCTCGGCAAGTGCCGCAGCCCACTCGGCGTACTGCTTGGTTCGTGGCGAGAGGGCCGCTCCGGCGCGGTTCGGATGGGTGCGAAGAACGGAGCCTGGTGCGTCGGATGCTGCTGGGCGTTGATGGCGTCGCTGTTCGCCCTCGGCGTCATGAGCGTCTCGTGGATGGCGTTCGTCGCCGGCATCATCGCCGTGGAGAAGACCGTTCCCTGGCGCCAACGCGTCGTGACCTACGCGACGGCAGCGGTGCTGCTGGTCCTTGGGATCCTCGTACTGGCAGTACCCGATGCGCTGCCGGCGCTGACGACCCCCTCCGGTGACACGATGCAGATGGGCTGACCGGCGCCACGTCACATCCCACTCCAGCTCCGTGAAGTCTGACGCGCCGGCTGACAACCTGGCTGCCGTGGCCGCCAATCTAGCCACTTGCGTGAATCGCATCGACAAAATGAATGAAAGGACGCTCTCGCACGCGTCGTCGACGCCGACGGCGGCCGAGACGACGCCGAGAACTCCTACTACGAAGCCGTCGCAGACCCTGACTTCGTTCGGGTTGAGGCCACACAACGCCGGGTCCGCGGCCAATACCTGCGACGGCTACGGCGCCGACCGCGAACAACGCGCGACACGCCCGCCCGTCACACCACGCCACGATTTCTGAGTCACCCTGGGTCATGCCGGGAAAGTCCCGCCGCTGGACTGAGTCCAAGATCATTTCGGTTAAGCCTGCCTGCGTTGCCCGATGCTGCGACCCGACCCCGGCCAGGCTGTCCGTCTCGCCGAGATCATCGCTAACCTGCATGAGCTGATCCGCGACGCCACCTACCGCGGCTGGCTCGGCGAAGTCGAAGGACTCCAGGTCAGCCTCGATGGCGCCGGCCAGAAGTACCAACAGATGCGCAGACTTCGTTCGCAGGCCACGATCATCGAACCTGGGCCGACGCGAAACAGTAATGCTGGCGGCGACCGGTAGCTTATCGAGAGTTCCCTGGCCTGTGAACTAATCCATTGGTGCCGCGGTACGCGTGCCTCGGCCCGGCGCACCCATCCTCAGTGATCATGCAGGGTCGGCGGGCACCAGGTGCGCTTACGACAGCGGGTTGGCGAACGCGGGGCGGGCTCGAATCGACGCGTTGGCGCGGGTATCTTGCGTCGCGCCACCGGCCGCGATCAGGGGCGAGGGCGTCCGCGATGACGGTCACGACCGTCGATCGAGGAGAACACCGGGTCTCGCGCGAGGTGCGGGTAGCCGTACCCCACAGACGCGCGGTGCCACGGTTGGCCCGGCAGCCGTCCAGCCGCCAGCATAGACGCGTGTACCGGTTTCTCCGTACGCCGTTCTCGCGCCGGGCCTGGCGGGAGTTGGCCTTCGTGTGGGCCTCGCTGCCGCCGGCCGTGTTCGGGGTCGTGGTCGTGTACGGCATGTTCGCGCCGATTGTGCCGCCGTCGTGGGCGATCGTGGTGTGGCTGGCGCGCTGGATGGGGAGCGTGTACCGGGATCTGGCCAGGCGCCTGCTGCACATCGACATCGCGCCACCGGCCCCGGGACCGCAGCCGGATGAGCTGGGGCCGATGGGCTGGGTGATCGCCCAGGTCCGGGACGGGGCTGGCTGGCGGGCCGCCGGCTACGTCTTGCTGCGACTGCCGTACGCGATCGTGATGGTCTGCGTCGGGGCCGGGCTCTGGCTGTGCGCCGTGGTCGGTATCGCTGATCCGCTGCTCCAGTGGTTGGACCGCCGGTTCTTCCCGAGCGGGCCGGCGCATTTCGGCGTCGTCATCGGGCAGACCACGCTGCCGTCGTGGCTGGTCGTCCCGATGGGGCTGGTGCTGCTGTTCGCCGCGCCCTGGGTGGTGCACGGGCTGGTTCGGCTGGATATCTATCTGATGGGCTGGCTGCTCGGCCGGCGCAGTTTGCGGGAACGGGTCCGCGACCTGGAGCGGTCCCGCGCGCTCGCCGTCGACGACGCCGCGGCGAGGTTGCGGCGGATCGAGCGCGACCTGCACGACGGCGCGCAGGCCCGGCTGGTGGCGCTGGCGATGGACCTCACGATGATGCGCGACCGGCTACGCGACGAGGCGCCGGATCTCACCGCCACCCGCGAGCTCGTCGACGCCGCCCACACGCACGCCAAGGCGGCCATCGGCGAGCTGCGAAACCTGGCCCGCGGCATCCACCCGCCGGTGCTCGACCGCGGCCTTTCCGAGGCGCTGCAGACCCTGGCCGCCCGCAGCCCGGTACCGGTGGTGGTGACCGTCGATCTGCCCCGGCGGCCGGCGCCGGCCATCGAGACGATCGCGTACTTCTGCGCCAGTGAGCTGGTGACGAACGTGGCGCGGCACAGCGGCGCGCGACAGGCCACAGTGGACGTTGTGGAACGGGACGGGGCGTTGCAGCTGCGGGTGTCCGATGACGGCGTCGGCGGCGCCGGCGCCGCCACCAATAGCGGGACGGGGCTGTCCGGGTTGGCCGACCGCGTCGGTACGGTCGATGGCTCGCTGTCGGTGCGCAGCCCGGTCGGCGGGCCGACCGTGGTCACGGTCCGGCTGCCCTGGTACGCCCAGGGGTGGTGACCGCATGCGGATCGTGATCGCCGAGGACGCCGCCATCCTGCGCGATGGCATGACCGCGCTGCTGACGATGCGCGGCCACGAGGTCGTGGCGGTCGGTGACGCCGATGCCCTCTTCGCACAGGTCGAGCGGGAGCGGCCGGACGTGGCGGTGGTGGACATCCGCATGCCGCCCTCGTTCACCGACGAGGGGTTGCGGGCGGCGCTGCGGCTGCGCAAGGAGTTCCCGGATCTGGGCGTGCTGCTCTTCTCCCAGTACGTGGAGCTGCGGTACGCGGCAGAGCTGCTCGACGGCCTCTCCGACCGGGTCGGCTATCTGCTCAAGGAGCGGGTAGCCGACATCGACGACTTCGTCGAGGCGCTGGACCGGGTCGCCAGCGGTGGGACCGCACTCGACCCCGAGGTCGTGACGCAGGTGCTGGGAGCCAGCCGGCGTCGGGAGGCGTTGAACCGGCTGACGCCGCGTGAGCGCGAGGTGCTGGCGTTGATGGCCGAGGGGCGGTCCAACGCCGCGATCGGAGCCAGCCTCGTGATCACCGAGCGGGCGGTCGAGAAGCACGTGACGAACATCTTCACCAAGCTGGACCTGCCACCCTCCGACGCCGACCACCGCCGCGTCCTCGCCGTCCTCCGCTATCTCGCACCGTGATCCGTGCCCGAAAGGAGTCCTTCATGGCCACAACGGCGAAGTCACTGCGAGCCGAGACGTCGACACGCTGGTCTCTGGCGATCTACCTGGCCTTGATGGTCTATCTCGTCCTGGTCAAAGTCGTCCTCGAGCTCGGATCAATCGAGGTGATCGTGCCCGCACAGGCGACACTTTTCAGTTGGCCGATCATCGGGTTCCTCGCACTCGCCGGTGGGTGCGCCGTCTGGCTGGCGCCCCGGGCGGGGCTGCCTGGCCTGTGGGATCCGAGCATCCCGCCGCGGAAGTGGTTGCTGCTTCCTGCCGTCGTGGGCCTCGGGCTGGGCGTCATCAACCTCGCCTTCGCAGCATCCAGCGGTTCCGCGCAGATCATGGCCGAAGCCGCGAACGTCCCCTCGATCAACGTCCCGTTCCCCGAGTCCATCGTCTTCTACTCTGGTGGCGCGATTGTCATCGAGGCGCTCTACCGGCTGATCCTCATCACGCTGCCACTGTGGCTGATTGCCAATGTCATCATGCGCGGACGTGGCCAGACACCGGTGTTCTGGGTACTGGCGGTCGTTACGTCGGCGGTCGAACCGGCAGGGCTGGTGGGCTTTCTCACCGGGCACCCAGAACTGATTCTGGTCATGGTCGTTGCGGCGTTCGGCACGAACATTCTTGAGGCTTATCTCTTCTGGCGCTACGGCCTTCTAGCCCCGCTGGCTCTTCGCCTCGCCTACTACCTTGTCTGGCACGTCGTTGGTGGCGTGATTGGTTTCTGAGCCCGATGTCCATCGTGGCATCGTCGGTGAATGCGGCACTCCGCCTGCGCGGGTCGCCGACGCACGGTCGTTTCAAGATCATGTTGGCTGAGGATGGTGAAGGGTCGGGTTCCTGTTTCGGCGGCCCCAGCGGGGTGGCCTCGGTGATGTCTGCACGTCCGGCCAGGCGGAGCGCGTCGATGGCGAGGTTGCGCAGTGAGGCCATGACACAATGCCACCTAGCCTAAGGTGATCTTCGATCGGCGTGTCGTCGCGGCGGCTGACTGGCCACAGTGGACGATCGTCGGCGTGGCGGATGATGCTGTGGTGGGTGGCCGGCTGTCGGACTGGGTGTCGTTGGGGGTGTTGACCTCGTCGATGCCGCGGGCCGTGGTCGATGAGGTGGTGGAGGCGGCGGGGCGGCAGGCGCGGCGGTCGGATGGCACGTTGCCGCCGCGGATGATGGTGTTTTACGCGATGGCGTTGGCGTTGTTCGCCGATGACGACTACGAGGAGGCCGCGGCCCGGCTGGGTGAGGCCCTCGCATCGTGGGGGTGCAGGGACGGGGCGTGGACGGTGCCGACCTCGGGCGGGATCACCCAGGCGCGGCAGCGGTTGGGGTTCGAGCCGGTCCAGCAGCTGTTT
>JAEHDK010000578.1 GCA_016880465.1 Micromonosporaceae bacterium | reverse complement strand
CGTTCGCCGTAACCGGTCGGGCGTTCACCCCGCCGAAACCGCAGCCGGTGCCGACGGTGCCGGTCACCCCGGCCCCGGCCGCGAAGCCGGTTGCCGTGACGCCAACGCCCATGGCCGCGGATAAGCCGGCACCGGTCTGGCCGGTCCCCGGGGTGGCGACCGTGGACCTGCCGGCGGGCCGGCCCAGCGCACCCGCCCAGGCGGGAGGCCTGCCGGTGCGGCTCGCCGCCACCGGACCGGCTGGGCAGGACACGCCGGCGCGGGTGCGGGTGGAGGGGCTGGACCGGGCGACCACCTCGACCGCGGGGCTGCGTGGGGTGCTGCTGCGGGTCAGCCGCGCTGACGGCGGCACCGTCGCCGGCGAGGTGCGAATCAGCGTGGACTACGCGCAGTTCGCAACGGCATTTGGGGCGGACTGGGCCAGCCGGCTACGGTTGGTCACCCTGCCCGACTGCGCCCTGACCACCCCGGACCGGCGGGAATGCAGCGGAAGTCCGCTGCGGTCGCGCAACGACCCGGCCGCCGCCACCGTCGCCGCCACCGTCCCGATCGACGATGGCGGGACGCTGTTGGCGTTGGAGGCGGCCGCGTCCGGCCCGGCCGGTGACTACAAGGCCACCACCCTGGCGCCGTCGTCGACCTGGTCGGCCGGTGGCAACTCCGGCGCGTTCACCTGGTCCTACCCGATCCGGGTGCCGCGCGCGGTCGGCGGCCCCGCGCCGCAGGTCGCGCTGTCGTACTCGTCGCAGTCGGTCGACGGGCGGCACGCCGCCTCCAACAACCAGCCCTCCCGGGTCGGCGAGGGGTTCGAGGCGTGGCCGGGCGGGTTCGTCGAACGCCGCTACAAGGCCTGCGCCTACGACATGGACGGCCAGGCCAACAACAACACCAAGACCGGCGACCTGTGCTGGGAAACCAGCAACGCCACCCTGTCGCTAAACGGCAACTCCGGCGAGCTGATCTACAATTCGGCCGAGGACCGCTGGCACCTGCGCTCCGACGACGGCTCCCGCATCGAACGCAAGACCGGCGCGGCCAACGGCGACAACGACGGCGAGTACTGGGTGGTCACCACCACCGACGGCACCCAGTACTGGTTCGGCGTCAACCGGCTGCCCGGCTGGGCATCCGGCGACCCGGCCACCAATTCCACCTGGACGGTGCCGGCGTTCGGCAACGACCCCGGCGAACCCTGCCACGCCACCGGCTTCGCCGACTCCGACTGCGTGCAAGCCTGGCGATGGAACCTGGACTACGTCGTCGACCTGCACGGCAACAGCGTCTCCTACTGGTACCACAAGGAGACCAACCGGTACGGGCGCAACCTCGACCCCGACGACGCAGCGGTCTACGACCGGGGCGGCTGGCTGGACCACATCGCCTACGGCACCCGCCGCGATGCCGGCGTCGAGTCGATACTCGACACCCCGGCACCGGCCCAGGTGAGCTTCGGCGCTGCCGACCGCTGCCTGTCAGCCTGCGGCACCCACGATGAACCCCACTGGCCGGACACTCCCTGGGACCAGGAATGCTCCGCCGCCCCCTGTACCGGCAACTTCTCACCCACGTTCTGGACCACCAAGCGGCTGTCCACCCTCACCACCCAGGTCCGCAACGGCTCCGGCTACGACAACGTGGAACGGTGGACGCTGACCCACACCTTCCCCGACCCCGGCGACGGCACCCGCGCCGGCCTGTGGCTATCTAAGATCGCCCACGTCGGCCTGGTCGGCGGTACCACCAGCCTGCCGGACGTGGAGTTCACCGGCGTGCAGATGCCCAACCGGGTCGACACCATCGACTTCGCCGCCGCCATGAACTGGTGGCGCATCGAACGCATCCGTACCGAGACCGGTGGCACCATCGGCGTGGTCTACTCCGGGCAGGACTGTGTTGCCGGGCAGACCCCCACCCCGCACACCAACACCAGACGCTGCTACCCGGTGATCTGGACCCCGGAAGGCTACCCGGACCCGGTCACCGACTGGTTCCACAAGTACGTGGTCACCACCATCTACGAAAACGACAACACCGGCGGCGTGCCCCCGGCAGGCAGCCCCGCCATCGTGCACAGCTACTCCTACCTGGACGGCGCCGCCTGGCACTACACCGACGACGACGGCCTGATAGAACCCGACCACAAGACCTGGTCCGGCTACCGCGGCTACGGCCGCATCGCGGTCACCGTCGGCGAGGTCGACGACGTGCAGGCGTACACCGAAACCCGGTACTTCCGCGGCATGCACGGCGACAAGGCCACCCCGTCCGGCGGCACCCGCACCGTCACGATCGACGGCATCGACGACGAGGACTGGTACGCCGGCACGACCCGGGAGACGAAGACGTTCAACGGCCCGGGCGGTCCGGTCGTCTCCCGGCAGACCAACGACCCGTGGCCGTCCCCGGCCACCGCCACCCGCACCCTTGGCGGCGACACGGTCACTGCCCGGTTCAGCCGCATCGCCACCACCCGCCGCTACGTGAGCCTGGACGCCGGCCGCGGCGAACGCGCCACCCGCGCCACCACCAGCTTCGACAGCTACGGCATGGCCACCCAGGTCGACGACTACGGCGAAGACGGGGTGGCCGGCGACGAGCACTGCACCAAGACCGGCTACATCTTCCGCAACCAGTCGATCTGGCTGATGGACAAGCCACACCGCGTGCAGACCTATGCCGTCAAATGCGCCGACACCACCGGCACGCTGGCCGACGCGGACATCATCGGCGAGATCCGCATCTGGTACGACAACGCGGCTGCCTTCGGCACCGCACCCACCCGGGGGCTGGTCACCAAGACCGAGCGGATGGCCTCCTGGAACAACGGCACCCCCACCTACACCACCGTCGCCAAGGCCGGCTACGACACCAACGGCCGCCCCACCGACACGTGGGACGCCAGCAACGCCAAGACCACCACCGCGTACACCCCGGCCACCGGCGGCCCGGTCACCGCCACCACCGTCACCAACCCGCTGCTGCACGTGACCACCACCACCCTTAACCCGGCATGGGGTTCCGCGGCGTCCATCGTGGACCCCAACCTCAAGCGCACAGACCTGGCCTACGACGGACTCGGCCGACTCACCGCGGTCTGGCTGCCTGGGCGCGCCAAAGGCACAGACACCGCGAACATGACCTTCGACTACCTGGTGCGCGCCGATGCCGCCACCGTCGTGACCACCTCGAAGCTCAACCCGGGCGGGGAGTACATCACCAGCTACGCCCTGTTCGACGGGCTGCTGCGGGCCCGGCAGACCCAGGCCGCGTCACCGTCCGGCGGCCGGCTGATCACCGACACCTTCTACGACACGGCCGGCCGGCCGGTCAAGACCTACGACACCTACCACGCCACCGGCACCCCCGGAAGCACTCTGGTGGTAGCCGAGGGCGCGTTCGTGCCCAGCCAGACCCGCACCGTGTACGACGGAGCCGGCCGCGCCGCCGCGTCGATCTTCCAGCCGTACGCGGCCGAAAGGTGGCGCATGGCCGCCTACTACGCTGGCGACCGCACCGACGTCACCCCGCCGGCCGGCGGCACCGCCACCTCCACCGTGGTCGACGCCCGCGGCCGCACCGTGGCGCTGCGCCAGTACCACGGGGCCTCCCCCACGCCGGGCACCCCGGGCGGCTGGGACCAGACCAACTACACTTTCAACCGCAAGGGGCAGCTGGAGACGGTGACCGACCCGGCCGGCAACGACTGGGTCTACGAATACGACATCCGCGGCCGGCAGATCACCGTCGACGACCCGGATAAGGGCCTGACCACCAACGGCTACGACAACGCCGACCGGCTAACCTCCACCTTGGACGCCCGCGGCAAGAAACTTGTCTACGT
>JAEHDK010000577.1 GCA_016880465.1 Micromonosporaceae bacterium | reverse complement strand
GCCATCCGGACCGAGACGCCGTTCGCCACCTGCTCGACGATCGTCGAGCGGGGCGAGTCCGCCACCTCCGGGGCGATCTCCATCCCCCGGTTCATCGGGCCCGGATGCATGACCACCGCGTGGTCCGGCAGCGCGCGCACCCGGGCCGCGTCCAGCCCGTAGCGGCGGGCGTACTCGCGCGCCGACGGGAAGAACGAGTCGGCCATCCGCTCCCGCTGCACCCGCAGCATCATCACCACGTCCGCCGTGGGCAGGACGGCGTCGAGGTCGTAGCTGGTCTTCGCCGGCCAGGAGTCGACACCGACCGGCAGCAGGGTCGGCGGGCCGACCAGTGTCACGTTGGCGCCGAGCGTGTCCAGCAGTAGCACGTTCGACCGGGCGACCCGGCTGTGCAGCACGTCGCCGACGATCGCGACGGTGAGCCCGGCCAGCTGGCCCAGCCGGGACCGCATCGTGTACGCGTCGAGCAGCGCCTGGGTCGGGTGCTCGTGCGTGCCGTCGCCGGCGTTGAGCACGCTGCCCTCGATCCACGTCGCGAGCCGGTGCGGCGCGCCGGCGGCGGGGTGGCGTACCACCACGGCGTCGGCGCCCATCGCCTGCAGGGTGAGCGCGGTGTCCTTCAGGCTCTCGCCCTTCGAGACGCTCGACCCGCGCGCCGAGAAGTTGATCACATCAGCGCTCAGCCGCTTCGCCGCCGCCTCGAACGAGATGCGGGTCCGGGTCGAGTCCTCGTAGAACAGGTTCACGACGGTACGGCCGCGCAGCGTCGGCAGCTTCTTCACCTCGCGGCCGGCCAGGCTACCCAGCTCGGCGGCGGTGTCGAGAACCAGCGTGGCCGCCTCGGCATCGAGATCGGCGGCGGACAGCAGGTGCTTGGTCACTTCGGCTCGGCCTCCTCGATGCGTACCTCGTCGCGGTCGTCCACTTCGGCCAGCGCCACCCGTACGCTCTCGGTCAGCGCGGTCGGGATGTTCTTGCCGACGTAGTCCGCCCGGATCGGCAGCTCCCGGTGTCCCCGGTCGACGAGGACCGCGAGCTGGACGGCGCGGGGCCGGCCGAGATCGCTCAGTGCGTCGAGGGCGGCGCGCACCGTACGCCCGGAGAACAGCACGTCGTCGACGAGGATGACCAGGCCGCCGTCGATGCCCGCCGCGGGCAGGTCGGTACGGCCGATCGCCCGGGTGCCGCGCAGCCGCAGGTCGTCGCGGTAGAGCGTCACGTCCAGCGTGCCGACCGGCAGCTCGACGCCCTCGAAGGTGTGGATGCGGTCGGCGAGCCGGCGGGCGAGCGGTACGCCGCGGGTCGGGATGCCGAGCAGGACGGTACCGGCCGCGCCGTGGGTCCGCTCCAGGATCTGGTGCGCCATGCGATCGACGACCCGGTGCAGGTCGTCGGCGCCGAGAACCGCCTTGCCCTGCGGCGGGCCGGTCAGCCGCCGATGGAGGGCAGGAGACGCCATCTGTGGACCTCCTTCCCCGCCTCACTGGACGGGTCGTTAAAGGACGCCTTACGGTGCGTCAGGCTAGCACCCGGCAGCGGCACTTCTGCGGCGAACCGCGGTGCGGACGGGTGTGACCTGCGTGACGCCGACCCCGTTGCGGCCCTCGCCCGACCCTGTTCGTGCCACGGTGTCGGTAACGACCCCTTGACCGGTTAGCCGGATCCCCGTACCGTCACGCTCCGTAGCGATCGCTGGGGAGACCCCCGGAACTGGAGTGTTCGCATGCCCTCTGAGTACGCCAAGTCGCTGGGCGCCCGGCTGCGCTCCATCCGCCAACAGCAGGGTCTGTCCCTGCAAGGCGTGGAGGAGAAGTCGAACGGGCGCTGGAAGGCCGTCGTCGTCGGCTCGTACGAGCGGGGCGACCGGGCGGTGACCGTATCCCGCCTGGCCGAGCTGGCCGAGTTCTACCGGGTTCCGGTCGCCGAGCTACTGCCCGACGGCACCGGTGTCCGGCACGACTCCGCCGGGAAGATCGTTCTCGACCTGGAGCGGCTGTACGACCTGACCGAGGAAGACCTCACCTACATCGCACGGTACGCGCGCGCGATCCAGCAGCAGCGGGGCGACTACAACGGCCGGGTGCTCTCCATCCGCGCCGACGACCTGCGCTCGCTGGCCATCGTGTACGACTGCTCGACGGATGCCCTCGTCGAGCGCCTCACCGAGCACGGCGTACTCGTCGAGGACCCGCGCGCGTTCTTCGCGTCCTGACCGCCTGCCAAGCGTGATCATGAACTGGACGGCGCGACCCGCCGGAGCGCTCCTCCGCCAGTTCATGGTCACGCCCGCGGGGCGTAGTCGGCTATCCGGCCCAGGAGGCCGTTGAGGAACCGCGGCGAGTCCTCGGTGGACAATGACTTCGCCAGCTCCATCGCCTCGCTGATCGCCACCGGGGCATCGACGTCCGGCGCGTAGAGCAGCTCCCAGACCGCGATGCGCGCGAGGTTGCGGTCGACGGGCGGCATCCGGTCCAGCGTCCAGCCCTCCGCGTAGCTGGCGATCAGCTCGTCGATGCGGGCGCGGTGCTCGGCGACCCCCTCGACGAGGCGCACCGTGTACCCGATGTGGTCCGGGCGAGGCTGCTCGAGCCGCTCCAGGTACGCGCCGAGCACCTCGCGCTCCGGCAGGTCCCGCAGGTCGGCCTGGTAGAGCACGTCGAGGGCCCGCCGGCGCGCCTTCCGGCGGGCCGGCATCGACTGTTTGGGACCCTCGGCCACCTCAGGCGCGACCGAGGTAGCGGCCGTCGCGGGTGTCCACCTTGATCTTCTCGCCAGTGGTGACGAACAGCGGGACCTGTACGGTCGCCCCGGTCTGTACGGTGGCCGGCTTGGTACCGCCGGTCGACCGGTCGCCCTGCAGCCCCGGTTCGGTGTAGGTGACCTCCATGACGACGCTCGTGGGCAGCTCGATGTACAGCGGCACGCCCTCGTGCGTCGCGACCGTGACCTCGGCCTCGGGCAGCAGGTAGTTGGCCAGGTCGCCGACCGTCGCACCGGACACCGGGATCTGGTCGTAGGACTCGAGATCCATGAAGATGAAGTCGTCGCCGTCGGCGTACAGGAACTGCATGCTGCGCTTGTCGACGGTCGCGGTGTCCACTTTGGTACCCGCGTTGAAGGTCTTGTCCACCACCTTGCCGGAGAGCACGTTCTTCAGCGTGGTGCGCACAAACGCCCCACCCTTACCGGGTTTGACGTGTTGGAACTCCACCACGGTCCAGAGCTCGCCGTCGAGGTTGAGGACCAAGCCGTTCTTCAGGTCGTTCGTCGTAGCCATGCGTCTCTCTCGGGGTCATCGAATGGGTTTTCCGGCGGCAAACCTGACGAAGTCTACCGGCCGGCTTGCGCTCCGCCCGCCGGGACCGGAAAACTAAACCATATGGTTAAGAGTACCGCGGGCACCCTCGATCGCACGTTCGCGGCGCTGGCCGACCCGACCCGGCGCACCATCGTCCGGGCCCTCACGGCCGGACCCCGCACCGTCGGCGAGCTCGCCGCGCCGCTGCCCATGTCGCTGGTCGCGGCGAGCAAGCACATCACGGTGCTCGAGCGCGCCGGGCTGGTCAGCCGCACCCGGGCCGGGCGCACGCAGGTGTGCCGGCTCGACGGCGCCGCGCTGCGCGACGCATCGGCCTGGCTCGACGAGTACCGGCAGTGGCCCTGCCGACCTTCACCAAGGCCGGCCTGAGCGCGCTCAACCGGGCGCAGGGCGCGCCCCGCCGCTCGGGCCGGCGGCCGCGGCGCTCGCGGCCAGGTGGCGGAGCGCCAACCGGTAGCCGTCGACGCCCAGGCCGCAGATGACCCCCTTGGCGACCGCGGAGACGACCGAGTGCCGGCGGAACTCCTCGCGCGCGTGGATGTTCGAGATGTGCACCTCGACCAGCGGGCCGGTCAGCAGCGCACAGGCGTCGCGCAGCGCGTACGAGTAGTGCGACCAGGCGCCCGGGTTGAGCACCACGGCGGCCCCGGTGTCCGCCGCCTCGTGCAACCAGCCCATCATCTCGGCCTCGGCGTCGGTCTGCCGTAACTCGACGGTCAGCCCCAGCGCGCCGCCCTCGGCCACGCACAGCTGCGCCAGCGCGGCGTACGAGGTGAGACCGTAGATGTCGACCTGCCGGGTACCGAGCCTGCCGAGGTTCGGTCCATTGAGGACGAGCACGTTCACGGGCACACCTCCGCGTACGCCGCACGCAGCAGCGCGTCGGCCGGATTGTCCAAGATGGACGGCTGGGCCAGCCCGTCCAGCACCACGAACCGCAGCCGGGCACCCCGGGACTTCTTGTCGACCCGCATCGCGTCGCGCAGGGCGGCGAAGTCGCCACCGTACTGCACCGGCAGGCCGAGCCCGTGCAGCACGCTGCGGTGCCGGTCGGCCGTGCCGGCGTCCAGCCGGCCGGCCAGCCGGCCGAGCGCCGCGGCGTAGACCAGACCGACCGACACCGCGTGGCCGTGGCGCCAGCGGTACCCCTCGACCCGTTCGACCGCGTGCCCGAGCGTGTGGCCGTAGTTCAGGATCTCCCGCGGCCCGGCCTCGCGCAGGTCGGCCGAGACCACCGCGGCCTTGACCCGGATCGCCGCCTCGACGAGCGCGCGCAGGGCCGGTGCTTCCGGATCGGCCGCCGCGGGGTCGCGTTCGACCACGTCGAGGATCTCCGGGTCGGCGATGAACCCGCACTTGACGACCTCGGCCAGCCCGGCGACGAGGTCGACGGCCGGCAGGCTGTCGAGTGTGGACAGATCGCAGAGCACCCCGGCGGGCGGGTGGAACGCGCCGACGAGGTTCTTGCCGGCGGCGGTGTTCACGCCGGTCTTCCCGCCCACCGCCGCGTCCACCATGCCGAGCAGCGAGGTGGGCACCGGGACGAACGGGACGCCGCGCAGCCAGCAGGCGGCGACGAACCCGGCAAGGTCGGTGACCGCGCCGCCACCGACGCCCAGCACCGCGTCGGTGCGGGTGAAGCCGGCCTCGCCGAGCGCCGCCCAGCACCGGGCCGCCACCTCGACGGTCTTGCCGGCCTCCGCATCCGGTACGTCGAGGAGCAGCGGTGCGATGCCGGCCCGGTCGAGAATCCCCCACGATTCGGCCTGACCTGCGCGAGCGTCTAGAGGAGCTGCTCCGGCTGCACGCGAATCCCCGATAG
>JAEHDK010000058.1 GCA_016880465.1 Micromonosporaceae bacterium | reverse complement strand
CCGGACGAGTACGGGCGCACGGTACGGCTCACCGTCGACCTGCAGCTCGACTTCGCGCTCAACCAACCGCTGTCTCCGCTCGCCCTGGCCGCGATCGAGCTGCTCGACCCGGACGCGCCGACGTACGCGCTGGATGTGCTGTCCGTCATCGAGTCCACTCTGGACGATCCCCGTCGGGTTCTCGCGGCCCAGCAGTTCAAGGCCCGGGGCGAGGCCGTGGCGCAGATGAAGGCCGACGGCATCGAGTACGACCAGCGGATGGAGCTGCTCGACGAGGTCACGTACCCAAAGCCGCTGGTCGACCTGCTCGACGCCGCGTACGAGATGTACCGGCGCGGCCACCCGTGGGTCGCCGACCACGAGCTGTCCCCGAAGTCGGTGGCCCGCGACATGTACGAGCGGGCCATGACGTTCATCGAGTACGTCGGCTACTACGGCCTGTCCCCCTCCGAGGGCCTGGTCCTGCGCTACCTGGCCGACGCGTACAAGGCACTGCGGCAGACCGTCCCCGAGGATGCCCGCACCGAGGAGCTCTTCGACCTGATCGAATGGCTGGGCGAGCTGGTGCGGCAGGTCGATTCCAGCCTGATCGACGAGTGGGAGCGGCTGCGTAACCCCGGCGACGAGCCGGCCGTGGCGGTCAACCAACGGCCGCCGGCCGTCACCGGCAACATCCGGGCGTTCCGCGTGCTCGTGCGTAACGCCCTCTTCCGCCGGGTGGAGCTGGCCGCGCTACGCCGCTACGACGATCTGGAGGAACTGGACGCCGAAGCGGGCTGGGACGCGCGGGCGTGGGCCGCCGCGCTGGAGCCGTACTTCGAGGAACACGACCAGATCGGCACCGGACCGAACGCGCGCGGCCCGGGACTGCTGCTCATCGAGGCCGGGCCGGACCGCTGGACACTGCATCAGATCCTCGATGACCCGGCCGGAGACCACGACTGGCGGATCAGCGCCGAGATGGATCTGGCCGCATCCGACGACGCGGGTGCCGCCGTGGTCTACATCACCGGCGTCGGCCGGCTGTAGCGCGCGCCGCGGGTCCCGGGTCAGAGCAGGTCCACGTCCGGCAGTGCGAGGTGCCACAGGTACATGTCGTCGCTGTTGAGGTCGTCGTTGTCCAGCTCAAGCGCATGCACCTGGGCCTTGCTGAACGGCTCGTACCAGATGCTCTCGAGCTCGTTCTCGGAGACCCCGGTGTCGTCGGTCTCGGCATGCATCGGCCGGCGGCCGAGCAGCCGCCCGCTTATCGTGCTGAAGCACTGGATCTCCTCGAAGCCGGTCACGTCACACGCGGCCAGCCATTTGAAGTTCGGCGTGAAGCAGGCGCCCTGGACCCGGGTCGTGCTGCCGTCGGGCGCGGGCACCAGCGGGATGTTGGAGTCCGGCCGGTAGCTGAGCCCGCTTGCGGTGAGCTCGTACGCCAGCAGGCGGCTGGGGTTGTCGAAGTTGGCCGTGTAGACGAGTCCATTGTGGAGGTTCACGTCGCACCAGGCGAACATGTCCGGCTCCGGCAGCTGGTCGGCGACCACCAGCCGGCTGCCGGACAGCGCGGTGTCGGTGACCCAGACGCCGCGGCTCGGTCCCTGTACGGGCACCAGCACCTGGCCGTTGCGTACGCATGGCGCGCCGGAGTGGTAGGCCTCCGGGTCGTACGGCGGCGCCAACTTCGCCACCACGTCCATTGAGGACATCTCCAGGACGTAGAGGCCCTCGCGTTCGTCGTTGGCGTTGCTGACCAGGTACCACCGGATGCCGTCGGACGCGACACCCTGCGCCTCCTCGGACCATTCGACGTTCTCGCCGTAGGACCGGCCGACCACCAGCCATTCGCCGATCCGCGGCGAGCGGCAGGCCCGTAACAGCGCCCGGACGCTGGCCGGCCGCGGCCGGGCCAGGTCGCCGGGTATCCGCACCGGCCCGGTCAGGCCGATCGTCGCCAGACTGTCTCGAAGGCTCATGGGTGTCCCCAGGCGCCGGCGTACAGGTACTCACTGAGACCTTCGACCGTGCCGCTCAGCTCGTACTCGTTGCCCCAGGACCACACCCGCAGGCTCACCGGCTGGGAGTCGCTGGGGTCCTCGCCGACGTGCAGGCCGTCCAGTAGCACCACCCAGTGGTCCGGCAGAAGGTCGTCGTCCTCGCTGTGCCGCGTCGGCTCCAGTGGCTGCTGTCCACCACTGACCGTATGTTTGGCACGGCGCCACCACCTCTCCTCCTCCTCATCATCTCCGCCGTCCTGCAGCAGGTTCGCCTCGATCAGTAGGAACGCGACACCGCCGGCGTCCAGCGACGCGCGCAGCTTGCGCATCACGTCGACCTCGCCGGAGGTGAAGCACGTCTCCCATCCGGTGTGTTTCTGCCGCAGGATGTCCCGGCTCCAGTCCCGCATGGCGCCCCACAGCGTCAGCCCCTCCAGGCCCGCACCGTCGTCGACATCCTCGGTGATGTTCGCGTCATCGCGCATGGTGGCCGCGAGTAGCCAGTCGACTTGTGCCACGTTCGGCGGCGCTGGCCGCTCCCGCAGGTCCTGCTCCGCCTCGATGGGGTCGTCACCGTCGACCTCGATCTCGCCGGTGGCCAGCAGGTGGTCGACGACCTTGACATACCGGGCGGGGTTGCGCCGGGCCAGTTCGAAGACGATGGACATCGGTCCACAAAGGTCGGTCGTCCGCTGCCGGACCAGCGCGGGATCGCGCAGTCGGTCACGGATCTCCGTGACGAGCGTGTTGCGGTCAATCTGGTCCCAGACGTTCGCGGTGCCCGCGGCCAGAGTTCGCAGCGCCGCGCCGGGCTTGGCGAAGCGCCGGCACAGCTCTTGCCCGCTGACCGGATGGTGCGCGACATCAGGCCAGATCGGCCTGGCCGAGGCGGCGGCCAGGCTCCAGCCGCCGGCGGCCGTGTCTGTGGCGGGCAGCGCGAACGCGACGTCCCGCAGCGAACGCATGGCGCGCGCTCACTGCAGCGCTACGAGGACCGGCACCATGCCGGTACCCGAGGCCAGGCCGCGCAGTGCCTTGCCGAGCACGCAGCCGAACGCCCGCTCCCGGTCGGTCGCCGCCATCGCGTACCCGGGCATCTCCGAGGTGGTCAGCAGCGAACCCGGCCGTACCGGCCCGGACTCCGCCTCCACCTTGCAGAACACCTTGCCCATCAGCGCGACCGGCCGGCGCCGCTCCCCCTGGCCGTGGTAGTCCAGCACGATTCCGGGCCGGTAGCCCCCGGCACCGGAGAGCACACCGGCGACACAGCTGTCGTAGCTGCGCGTGCACGGCCGCAGCGCATCGGACTCGCCGTCCAGCACGAGGACGGTGCCCGGCTCGGCATCGTCCGTTACGTCGAACAGCTCGGCACAGTCGGCGTTCATCAACAGGATGTCGCCACTGTCCGCGTCGAGCACGATCTGGTCCTGGTACGCCCCGTCGCGCAGCGCGATCCGGCCCGACAGGCGATTGTCGCCGCCCAGCCCGAGCTCGGCGCGCCCTCCGGCATCGCCCAGGTACGCGAAGGTCTTGCCGTACTTGTCCAGCAAGCGCACGGCTCCGCCGTCGGCCGTGGCAGCTACCCTCGCCCGGTCCTGGTACTTGCCGTCGCGCACGAGAAGCCGCCCGGGCAGCGTGTCGTCGCCACCCAGCGCGAGCTCGGCGTGTCCGCCGGCGTCGCCCAGGTACACGAAGGTCTTGCCGGACTTGTCCCACAGGTGCACACCCGCACCGTCGACTGTGGCGCTGACCGTGGCCCGGTCCTGGTACTTGCCGTCGCGCACGTGCAGCCGCCCGGGCAGCGTGTCGTCGCCGCCCAGCGCCAGAGCGGCGAACCCGTTCGCGGAGCCGAGGTAGGCGAATGGCCGACCGGCCTCGTCGCTCAGCCGCAGGCTGGCACCGCTCGAGTTGGCGCGCAGGCTCGCCCGTTCCGGACCGTCACTCGTCCGGATGGTGAGCCGGCCACCGGCGGCGTCGTCGCCGATCTCCACTGCCGCGGCGGCCACCGGCGCCTTCGGCACGGCAGCGCTCAGCGGGTTCACGTAGTACGAGCTGTCCACCCGTACGAATGCCGTCTGGACGCCGTCGAAGGTGCTCGCCTTCGGCCCTTGCGGCATTATCACAGAGGTCTGGTCTTCTCCACCCTTGGCCATGCGGGTAGGTTCGCACCCCGGCGGGCGCGGGACAGACGAGTGTCACACAGCGGACACTCGCCGGACCTTGCTCGTACGCAATCGGGCTCTGGGCCCACCAGCGCCAGCCATTCCGGGCCAAATTCCGCTGCTGCCGGTGGCGGCTCGTTCGCCTGTCACCCAGGCTCTAACGGCTTGCCGTGCCGTGGAAAGCGCTGGCAGGCTGGGCCTTTGCGGCGGCCGGCGGACGGGGGCGGACGGACACGATGACGACGGCACCGGTGGTGACGGCGGCGGTGCTCGCGGCCGTCGGAACCGGGCTGACGATTGCCGGATACACGCTGCTCGACGGCATCGGCGTCCGGCGCAGCGATAGCTCGCTCGGATACACGCTGTGGCTGTTGGGTGCGCATAGCCTCGCCACGGTCCTGGCGCTCGCCGCGCTGGGACGCGTAGTGCTGCGCCGGGTACCGGCCAAGCCCCTCCGGCGCGCGGCCGTCGCGGCGGTGCCGACCTCGACCGCGACTCGCGAACCGGCGGCCGTTGACTCATCCGAAATGGACATTGAGCAGGCGAAGGTAGGCCCGGCCACAACGTCGGCGTTGGCCGCCTGGGGTGTCGCCGTACTCGCGTGCGTCATGTCGATGCTGGCGTACGGCTTGGTTCTGTGGGGGCAGACCCGCGGCGCGCTCGCCGCCGTGGCCGCGTTACGGGAGAGCAGCGTCGTCGTGGCGGCAGTCATCGGGGTGTTGTTCTTCAAGGAACCGTTGGGGCGGGTACGGATCGCGGCCGCCGTGGCCGTGGCGGCTGGCGTCGCGCTGTTGGCCCTCCCGGCGTAGCGGCTCGCCGTCATGCCTGTCCAACGAGCGAACTGGGTCGCGTCGCGGCACCACCCGGTCGCCGATGGTGAACCTCCCGCTTCCGGCCTCGTTCGCCGATCGGCGGATCAGGTGATCGCTACGTCGCGTCGCCGGAAGCCTACGAGTCCGGCAGCGGTGAGCGCGGCCGCGAGGGCCGCCAGCCACAGCAGCGGGGTCGCGGTGAAGGCAGCGCCCGGCAGCCTGGGTACGTGCGCGTACGGCGAGACGTTCATCACCGATTGAGGTAGTTCGAAAAGCGGCCCGAACTCGCCGAGCAACAGGAACGCCACCAGCGCCACCCAGCCGGCTGCGGCCGCGCGAGGAGCGAACCCGAACGCGGCCACCGCGATGCCGGTGAGCACCCAGACCGCGGGCAGCCGCACCGCCGCCGCAACGAAGACCCGCCCGAAGTCGTTCGAGTGGCCCGTCTGCGCGGCATAGCTCAGGCCGGCCGCCAGGCCGGCGGCCACGATGATCGCGGTGGTGCCGAGGAGCGCGATCACGGTGTGGCTCCACGCCCACGAGGTCCGCCCCACGCCGGTGGCGAGCACCGGCTCGGCCCGCAGTTCACTCTCCTCGGAGCGCAGCCTGAGCACGACCTGGATACCGTAGACCGACAGGATCACTCCCATCATGCCCAGCTCGGTGGACATGAACGCATCGGTGAGGCCCTGCACGCCACCCAGCTTCTGGATCAGCTCCCGCGCCCCAGGGCTCTCCATGAAACTGCCGACGTTCGTGGCGATGTTGCCGAACACCAGGCCGAGCAGGACGAACGCGACCAGCCAGCCGACGAGCAGCCCGCGCTGCAGGCGCCAGGCCAGACCGAGCGCTCCACCCAGGCTCCGGCCGGCGGTGGCCGGCCCGGGCCGGTCCGGCAAGAGGCCAGCGCCGTGGTCCCGCCGGGCGAGCAGGACGTGCGCGGTGGCGCCCAAGACCACGAAGAACGTCGCTGGCAGGAGCAGGACCCACCACCGGTTCCCCTGGTACGGGCGGACCTGCTGACCCCAGCCGATGGGAGAAAGCCAGCGCAGCCATCCCGCACCGCGGTCGCCGGCAGTGTCGCCGATCGCGCGCAGCACGTAGACCGCGCCGAGGAACGCCATCGCCATGCCGATGGCCGCCCGGGCGCCCGAGGTGATCTGCGCAGCGACCGCGGCGACGGCCGCGAATGCCACGCCGATGCTCGCCCACGCCAACCCGAATGCGAACGACCCCGAGGCGGACAGGCCGGACCCGATCAGACCGAGCGCGGTGAGCAGGCCGAGTAGCACATTGGCGGCGACCGTCACGACGAGTGCTGCCGCCAGCGGAGCATGCCGGCCAACAACCGCCGAGCCCACCAGCTCAAGCCGGCCGGCCTCCTCCTCGGCGCGGGTATGTCTGATGACGAGCAGGATGGCCAGCACCGCCACCAGCGCGCCGCCGAACGCCCCCAGCTTGATCATAGAAAGGGCGCCGGCCGAGGACTCGTCGTAGATCAGGCCGTACAGGGCGACCAGGGATGGGGTGTTGTTGATGCTGGCCGCGGCCTGTGCCCGCGACTCGGCCGTGTCGTAGAGACCGACGGTCGCGGACGCCGAACCGGCGGCCATGACAACGAAGATCAGGATCCACACCGACAGCATCACCCGGTCGCGGCGCAGTGCCAGGCGTACCAGCGAACCGGTGCCGGTCAGCCCGGTCATGACGACACCGCCGCCTGGGCCTGGCTCGGACCCAGGTCGTCCTGGTAGTGGCGTAGGAACAGCTCCTCCAAGGTCGGTGGCTGGCTGACCAGGCTGCGTACGCCGACGGAGGTGAGCTGGCGCAGCACGGCGTCGAGCCGGTCGGTGTCTACCTCGAAGCGCACCCGGGTGCCCTCGACGTGCAGGTCGTGGACGCCACTCAGGGTGCTGAGGCCGTTCGGCTCACCAGCTAGGTCGGCCGCGATGGAGGTCCGGGTCAGGTGACGCATCTGCGTCAGCGTCCCGGTCTCTACCGCTCGGCCCAGCCGTATGATCGTCACTCGGTCGCAGAGTGCCTCGACCTCGGCGAGGATGTGGCTGGACAGCAGGACCGTCCTTCCGCGGCGGCGCTCCTCCTGGATGCACTGCTGGAAGACCTCCTCCATCAAGGGGTCAAGGCCCGATGTCGGCTCATCGAGGATCAGTAACTCCACGTCGGACGCGAGGGCGGCCACGAGGCCGACCTTCTGTTTGTTCCCCTTGGAGTAGGCACGGCCCTTCTTCCTCGGGTCGAGGTCGAACCGTTCGAGTAGTTCGTTACGCCGCGGCCGGTTGAGCCCGCCTCGCATCCGGCCCAGCATGTCGATCACCTCGCCACCGGTCAGGTTGGGCCACAGCGTTACGTCACCGGGTACGTAGGCCAAGCGCTTGTGCAGCTCGGTTGGCTCACGCCAGGGGTCGCCGCCGAGCAGTCGTGCCTCGCCGGCGTCGGCCCGCAGCAGGCCGAGCAGGATCCGGATCGTGGTGGTCTTGCCAGAGCCGTTCGGGCCGAGGAAACCGTGCACCTCGCCCGTGTTGACGGCCAGGTCGAGACCGTCCAGCGCACGCGTCCGGCCGAAGCTCTTCACTAGACCGGACACCGCAATCGCGGTCATGGGTTGCGAACTCATCAAAGCTCCTTGCATGGCGAATGGTGATAGCGGCAATGCATAACAAGGGTTGAGCCGGCGACGAAAGACCAACGCGGGTCAGGGCGGCGGGTCCGGGTCTCCCTTGCGGGCAGCGGCGCGAGAGCAGGCATGCGCATCAGCGGGATCCGCTCAGGGCATACGCCGGACGGATCCGGCCGGTCGCGTCTTGCGGCCAGTGGCGCGTCCATCACGCCTCCTCTTGCGGAAGTCCTCCCAACGCCGGATGAACTCATCTGCGTCGTTGTCCATGAATACGTAGAAGTCCCGTAACTCCTCCACCCGCTCCCGCTGCTCGGCGCGCTGTGACCCGAGAACGGTGAGCCCGAACTCAGCCGCGTCCACTGCGAACCGGGCGAAGGTGCGCCGCCGTTCGATGACCCGCGTCCAGCCGCCCTCGGTGATCCGGTAGTGGTGCTGGCGCGAGCTCTCCACAGGGACCCGCTCCACCACCTGGCTCGCCTGCAACTGCCGTACGAGCGTGCTGACCGACGCCTTACTCACCCGCAACGCACGAGCGATCTCAGTGATCGACTGGTGCGGCGGCTCACAGATCATCAACCAGCCGAAGATGCGACCCATCGTCCGCGGACCGCCGGCCATCTCGAAGAACAGCCCCAGCCGGTCGACGAACGCCCGCTCCCCCGCGGACGGACCAGGCACCGGACACCACCTCGATGACGTTCAGAAGATGCTGAACGGACTGTACACCGAAACGGTCCGCCTGCGGCGTAGCGAAAGCGTCAAGAAGCGGCCCGCCATGGCCGTGGCGGGTCGACCGCTGGCGCGCTCAGCGGCCTCGCTGCTGCTGCCCACTGTGCTGGACAGCGCCGCATCCCCGCTGATCCGCGATCCGCTCACCACGGACCAGGCCAGCTCGCTCGCGGGGGTTTTCACGCCGCTGTCCGATCCGGTACGGCTGCGGCTGCTGGCGCCGGCCGCCGAAAGTGAACCGGCCGGGAGCCTGCCATGAGGAACACCGACCACCCCAACCACCCGCTGCCATCCCTGCTCAGCCCGCACGCCGTCCTCGCCCGCGCCGCCGAGCAGCTGGCCGGCACCCACCGCGGCGTCTTCTCGGTCGAAACGATCCTGCGCTACCTGGACGAGTCGTACCAGCTGCTCGCCGCCACCGCGAGGGTCACCACCCACGTGCCGAACCTGGCCGTACGCTGAGAGCCGGATGATAACGCCGCCTGCTGGCCGGGTCGGGGTCGGTCGCCCCCCCAGCAGCGCATCTGCGACCGGCCCGCCACCAAGACCCCGCACAGCGCGGGGTGTGACGCGACATGCACCGCAGGCGTGCGCGAGCCGGTGTCGAGTTCGCCGGTGGTCGTTCGTGTAGGGGGTGACAGGGCCGCAGCAGGGCGGCCCGCAGCACGGAAGGGAGCAGGTCCAT
>JAEHDK010000576.1 GCA_016880465.1 Micromonosporaceae bacterium | reverse complement strand
TCGGGTGGCTGCGGCAGCGGCTCCCGCTGACCCGCTAACGCGGGTCGGCGAACACGCCCTGGCGCAGGTCGTAGTCGTAGTGGTAGATCCGCCGGCCGTCGAGGTAGGCGGACTCGACCCGGCTCATCACGTCGAGCGGGTCGCCGGACCAGATGCACAGGTCGGCGTCCTTGCCCGGCTCGATGGAGCCGACCCGGTCGTCGATGCCGGCGATCCGGGCCGGGTTGATCGTCACCGAACGCAGCGCGGTCTCCCGGTCGAGGCCCTCCTTGACGGCGAGCGTCGCCTGATGGATGAGGAAGTGGATCGGTACCACCGGATGGTCCGTAGTGATGGCGATGGTGACACCCGCCGCGGCGAGCCGGCCGGGGTTGGCCATCGACCGGTTGCGAAGCTCCACTTTGGTCCGTGAGGTGAACAGCGGACCGATGATCACCGGAATCCCGGCCGCCGCAATCAGATCGGCCAGCAGGTGCGCCTCGGTGCCGTGGTCGATGACCAACTGGTAGCCGAACTCCTGCGCGATGCGCATCGCGGTCGCGATGTCGTCGGCCCGGTGGCAGTGCTGCCGCCACGGGATCTCCCGGCGCAGGACCTGACCCAGCGCCTCCAGCTTGAGGTCCCGCTCGGGCGGCTTGCCGGGCTCCGGGTTGGCCCACTTGGTGAGGTAGTTGTTCGCCTGGGTGAACGCGTCCCGGATCACGGCCGCCGTACCGAGCCGGGTCTCCGGCAACTGCTTGCGGTCGCCGTACACCCGCTTCGGGTTCTCGCCGAGCGCCGACTTGAGCCCGCTGGGGTGGCGCAGCAGCATGGCGTCGACCGTGCGCCCCCAGCACTTGAGCGCGATCGTCTGGCCGCCGATCGGGTTGGCGGAGCCCGGGTTCACGTTCACCGCGAGCACCCCGCCGATGACCGCGTCCTTGAAACCCAGGTCGCCCGGGTTGATGGCGTCGATCGCCCGTACGTGGGCGGTGTTCGGATCGGTCTTCTCGTTGACGTCGTTGCCCGCCCAGCCCTCAGCCTCCTCGGCGGTGCCTACGTGGGTGTGCGCGTCGATCAGCCCGGGCAGAACCCACCTACCGGCCGCCTCGATGACGGTGCTGTCCGCCGGCACGGACAGGTCGGCGCCGCCGACCGCCGCGATCCGGCCGTCCGCGACCAGTACCGTCCCGCCGTCGATCGGGTCGCCCACCACCGGGACCACCCGCGCACCGACGATCGCCAGCGACGCGCCCATCCACTACCCCTCTCCTCGGCTAGACCGATCAGATCACATCGCGCCGGAACGGCCGGATCACGGACCGATCTCGAAATGCTGGTAGTCCTGCCACGCCGCGCCCCAGCGGAAGCCCTCGGCCGCGAACGCCCGGACGACCACGTCACCGGCCACGATCATCCCCGGGCGTACGGCGCGCCGGTCCAGGTACGCCGCGCCGGCCGCCGGCAGCACCTGGTTCTTGCCGGGCAGGTACGGGTTCTCCACCGTGTTGATGTCGATCGCTTTGCCGTACGCGTGCACCGACCAGTTCTTCGACCCGTACGCGTTGCGGCAGTTGAACATCGACGTGTTGTCGGCGGCCATGGACGCGTCGTCGCTGCCGCCGTACGCGTCGATCCGCCGCATCTGCCGGATCGGGAAGCGCGCGTCGTACAGCCTTTCGAAGATCCGTACGATGGCCCGCGCCACGTCCTCGTGCACGACCAGCTCACCCTGGTGTGCGGCTGCGTCGAAGCCCCAGAAGGTGAGCTGGACGAGCCGGAGCCGGGCGAGCGGCACCGGGCACCCCGGCCGCCACGAGACGCCGGTCAGCTCGGCCTGGATGGCCGCGGGGATCGCTACCACTGTGCCGGTGAACCGGGCCGGCGGTGCCGGGCTGGCGGGTGGCGCGGGATTGTCGCGGACCAGGGTCCGCGCGGCGTCCGGCACGGCGGTCCCCACTCCGGCCATCGCACCGGTGGCCGGCCGGTGGATGAGCACGACGGCCACGGCCGCCGCGAGCGCCACGACCAGCGCGGCGGCGGCGTACCGGCCGGATGCGCGCATCGGGCCTCCTCGTCTGCGACCCGAGCGGCCGGATCCGAGCAATTGTCGTAGATTCTAGGATCGTGCCGGCTGCCGGAGGAACGCGACGACACCGGGTACTCGCCACCATAATGGCGGTGGCGTCGGTCGGCGTCGCCCTGGGCGTCGCCCGCGACGTCGGCGGCGTCGCCTACCGACCACAGACGGGCGACCGGGGGGCAGCCGCGGGCGGGCTGCTGGCCGACGGCGCCGTGCCCGTACCGCCGGCGGGGTCGGCGGACGCCAGTCCCGGTGCCACCCCGGCCGCCAGCCCGACGGCTGCGGCCGGACCTTCGCCGAGCACCGCCCGATCGTCCGCCCGGCCGGCGCCACCACCGGCCAACCTGGCCAGCCGGCTGCACACGCTGCCGAGCGGCACCCAACAAGTGATCATCGTGCATGCGACCGGGTACGGCACGAGCTACGCCACCCTCGTGGCGTTCCACCGGCGCAACGGTGGGTGGACACCGGCGTTGGCCCCGATGGCCGCCCGGATCGGCGCGGCCGGGTTCGCGGACGACAAGCGGGAAGGCGACCAGGCCACCCCGACCGGGGTGTACGCGATCGACGCCACCATGTACGGGACAGCCGCCAACCCCGGGGTGCGGTACGGGTACCACGTGCTCGTCCCGGGCGACTACTGGAACGAGAACAGCGACTCGCCCGGGTACAACACGTTCGTCCACGGCAGCGACCCGGGTGGCCCGAGCGAGGCACTGTGGGAGATCACGCCGCAGTACACGCACTTCGCGGTGATCCGCTACAACATGCCGGCCACCCCCGGCCGGGGCAGCGGGATCTTCCTGCACCAGAGCGGCGCGGGCGCGACCCTCGGCTGTGTCAGCCTGGCGCACGCGAACCTCGTCGCGGTGCTGCGCTGGCTCGACCCGGCGGCGGCGCCGCGCGTGGTCATGGCGCCCGTGTCGGCCCTCGGCCGCTACTGACCGGTCCGCCGCCCCGTGGCGTAGGTCCGCTCGCCTGCGCCCACCGGATCACCGGCGGCCCAGTTCGGCCATCTCGGCGTAGCTCGGGATGTCCGGCGCCACCGGCCGTCCGGCCGCGATCGCCCGTACCGTCGCGACCGCCGCGTGTACCGCCGCCCGGAACAGCAGCGACCCCGTACTGATCCGACGCACCCCGAGCTCGGCGAGCTGGCGCACGGTCGGGCCGGCCGGCAGGAACAGCACGTTGAGCGGCGCGTCGACCGCGCGGGCGAGGGCGCCGATCTCGGCGGGGTCGGCAAGCCCGGGTACGAACACGCCGTCCGCGCCGGCCGCCTGGTACGCCCGGACCCGGTCGATCGTGTCGGCGAGCACCGGCGGCCGGGCAGCCGTCAGCCAGTGTGTGTCGGTACGCGCGTTCACGAACAGGTCCGGCACCCGCGCCTTGATGGCGGCGATCCGGGCGCACTGTGCGCTGGTCGCCGCCAGCGCGCCGTCCGGTCGGCCGTCCTCGAGGTTCACCCCGACTGCCCCGGCGTCGGCCAGCTCCGCGACGAGTTCGGCCACACCGGCCGGATCGCCGCCGAACCCGCCCTCGATGTCCACTGAGTACAGGCACGACAGCCGGGCGAGCCGGTGCGCCAGCGCGACGGTCTCCGCGCGGGTCGCCCCCTGGCCGTCGGGCAGCCCGTTGGCCACCGCGACCCCGAGGCTGGTGGTACCGATGGCCGGGAACCCGGCAGCGATCAGCGCTGCGGCCGAGCCGTAGTCCCACGCGTTCGGCAGGAGCAGCGGCTCGTCGCCGTGGTGTAGCGCGTGGAAAGCGCGAGCGGCGGTCATAGCGCGCTGCCGGTCCACGGTCACCGCACGTACCCGACCAGCGCTTGGACCGCGCCGGCGGCGATCGCCAGCGCGTGCTCCCGGCCCGGACAGGGCCGGGGCTCCGCGCCGAACGTGAGATGCGCGTCCCGCTCCGGCCGGCCGGCGTCAAAGCGATCCGGGTCGGCGAACGCGCCGGGATCCCGGTTCGCGCCGGCGAAGTCGAGGTACACGGTGTGGCCGGCGGCTATGCCGCGGGCCGATACCCGGGCCACCCGCCGGGTACCCCGCACCGGTGGGTCGTACCGCAGCGTCTCGGCGAGGACCGCGGCGACCGGCGCGCTCGGCCGCCAGCGCGCGACCGCCCGTACCGCGTTGTCGATCAGGCCGGCAGTAGCGCCGCACGCCTGCACGAGCAGGCCTATCCGGGCAGCGGTCGACTCGTCTGCGGTGCCGCCGAGGGCCGCCACGAGGCAGCGCACCGCGCGGTCGCCGCCGGTACCGGTGCCGGGCTGGTAGGCGGCCGCCACCTCGGCCACGGCTGCGGACACCGGTACCCGGATACCGAGCGCCTCGGCGAGCACCACGACCGGGATCTCTCCGGGTACGCCGCCCGCCGCGGCCCGCTCGTACG
>JAEHDK010000575.1 GCA_016880465.1 Micromonosporaceae bacterium | reverse complement strand
GTCGACCCGGTCGAGCAACGGCGCCGGCTGTACGAGCAGTCGCTGCGGGCCGCCGCCGGCGACGTCGAGGCGATGGCGCTCGACGAGGACTTCCTGCGCGCGCTGGAGTACGGCATGCCGCCCTCCGGCGGGCTGGGGCTCGGCGTCGACCGCCTCGTCATGCTGCTGACCGGGCGCTCGATCCGGGAGACGCTGCCGTTCCCGCTGGCACGCCCGAGCGGCCGGCGGTAGGTCGGCGGTACGCCGGCAGCGAACACAGCTGTGCGGCGCACCGGGTCGGCCGGCAGGATCACCGGTATGCGGCTGTTGGTCCTCGGCGGTACCGCCTTCCTCGGCCGGGCCGTCGCCCGCCACGCCCACGCCGCCGGGCACCGGGTGACCTGCGCGGCGCGGGGCGAGTCCGGCTCACCGCCCGACGGGGTGGCGTTCGTGGCCATCGACCGCGACCGCCCGGACGCGCTCGCCGCGTTGGATGCTGCGACGTTCGACGCGGTCGTCGACGTGACCAGCCGGCCGAGCTACGCCCGCGGCGCGGTCGCCGCGCTCGGCGGTCGGGTCGGCCACTGGGTCTACGTGTCGACCGGCTCGGTTTACGCCGACGCCGCGACGCCGGGCCAGCGGGTCGACTCCGCGCCGGTCAAGGCCGCGGCCCCGGTCCAGGTGGACGACCCCGCGGCCGACGAGCACCGGGCGTACGGGCCGTGCAAGGTCGCCTGCGAGGAGGCCGTCCTCGATGCTGTCGGCCCGGACCGCGCGTTCGTCTGCCGGCCCGGGTTGATCGTCGGACCCGAGGACGACAGCGGGCGGTTCACCTACTGGGTCGAGCGGATCGGGCGCGGCGGCCAGGTGCTGGCCCCGGGTACCCCGGACGATCTCGTCCAGTGGGTCGACGTACGGGACCTCGCGGCCTGGCTGGTGGATGCCGTTGCCGCTGTGGCTGCCGCTGCCGGAGTACGGCGGGTTCCTGAGCCGGGACGTGTCGCCGTCGCTGGCTGCGGGCTTGACCACCCGGGAGGTGGCCGAGACCGCGCGGGACACGTTCGCGTGGCTGGCCGGAGTGCCGGACCCGGCGCGCCTGGACGACTACCTCGGCCAGCCGTGGCCGGGGCTGACCGCCGGCGATGAGGCTGCCCTGCTGGCCGAGTTCACCGGCCGGCAAGCCGACGGTGACCGCCCGGCCGGCTGAGCGCGGCCGGCGGCTGGCTGGCCCGGCCCAACCGCGCGGGCAGGTTTTGCCGCGGCACCGGTCGCTGTCATGCCAGCGCGCGTACCTTGTACGCCAGCCGTGCCGTTGGTGATTCGGAAAGTAAGTTTCATTCTTGGGCAAGCAAGCGAAGGTTTCCACGAGCCGCGAGCCGGGCGGGTTGATCGTGCACATCGGCGGCCTGCTGCCCTCGCTGTCGCCGGCCGAGCAGCGGGTCGGCCGGCTCGTCATGGCCGATCCCGCGGACGCGGCCCGCCGTACGATCACCGATCTCGCCACCGCCGCCCACACGTCCGAGGCGACGGTCATCAGGTTCTGTCGATCGGTCGGCATCCAGGGGTACCCGCAGCTGCGCATCCGGCTCGCGGCCGAGGCGGCTCGCCGGATCGAGCCACCCGACGCCCGGGTCGTGGGCGGGGACATCCCGCCCGGCGCCGACATGGCGCAGATCATCGCCACGATCGCGTTCAACGACGCCCGGGCCGTGGAGGAGACCGCCGAACAGTTGGACCCGGTGGTCTGCGAGCAGGTCGTCGCGGCGATCAGCGGGGCCGACCGGGTGGACGTGTACGGCGCCGGCGCGAGCGGCTTCGTCGCCGCCGACCTCCAGTCGAAGCTGCACCGCATCGGGCGTACCGCCTGCTACTGGCCCGATGTACACACCGCGCTCTCGTCGGTTGCGCTGCTCGGCCGCGGCGACGTGGCGATCGGCATCTCGCACTCGGGTACGACCCGGGACGTCGTCGAGTTCCTCGAGGTCGCCCGCGACCGGGGCGCCACCACCGTCGCCCTGACCAACTTCCCGCGGTCGCCGGTCTGCGCGCTCGTCGACCACGTGCTCACGACGGCCGCCCGGGAGACCACCTACCGGTCGGGCGTCACGGCGAGCCGGCTCGCCCAGCTGACCGTCGTCGACTGCCTGTTCGTCGGCGTCGCGGCGCATCACCGCACCCGGACCCGCCGGGCCCTGGAGGTCACCGCCGAGGCCCTGCGGGGCCACCGGGTCGGCCAACCCCGCCGGCGATCGTGAGCCGCCGCCGGTGTCGGATCGCGGACTGTAGGCCCGCTCTCAGTCCGGTAGTGACCTGCCTGGCTGCGTGCCGGTCGTACCTCATGGTGTGATTTGTCGGCCAGCTGCGTGAGAACGTCCGCCTACGGGGCATCCGGAGTGGTGTGTTCCTGCGAATTGGCTATGAATGCGGCGCCCGGGTGAACCCGGCGGCTGTGGCAGGCGTCTCACTACACGTCACGGATTCGTGACCCGGGCAGCGCGGCCGGCGGAATCAATACGCAGGCTCGGCTGTTGTGCTGGTGTCAGTACCGCACCGGGATGCGGAAGTTACGGGGGAGGCTAAAGACGGTGGAGAACATGACGGTGGCGATGCGAACCGACGAGGTCGCCGAGGAGCGCGATCTGGTCGGTGTCTACCTGCACGAGATCTCCCGGACGCCGCTGCTCGACGCCGCACAGGAGGTCGAGCTGGCCAAGGCGATCGAGGCAGGCTTGTACGCCGAGCACCTGCTCGACGAGGCGACGCTGCCCCGCGGAGTCCAGCGCGCGGAGCTGCAGCGCCTGGCGAGCGAGGGCGAGCGGGCCAAGGACCTGTTCATCCGGGCCAACCTCCGGCTCGTGGTGTCCATTGCGCGGCGCTACGTGCGTTCCGGGATGCCCATGCTCGACCTGATCCAGGAGGGCAACACGGGCCTCGTGCGCGCCGTGGAGAAGTTCGACTACGAGCGCGGCTACAAGTTCTCCACGTACGCCACCTGGTGGATCCGCCAGGCCATCAGCCGGGCGATCGCCCAGCAGGAGCGCACCGTGCGACTGCCGGTGCACCTGGTGGAGGACGTCAACCGGATGCGCAACGTGACCCGCCAGCTCACCCGTGAGCTGGGCATGGACCCGGAGCCGGCGCAGATCGCCAAGGCTCTCGGCGTCCCGGTCGAGCGGGTCCAGGAGCTGCTGCGCTGGTCGCAGGACACGGTGTCGCTGGACACACCGGTCGGTGACGACGGCGACACGAACCTCGGTGACCTGGTCGCCGACTCCGACTCGCCGTCGCCCGAGGACATCGTGCTGTCGGCGCTGGAGCGCCAGCGGATCGAGGGCCTGCTCGGCCACCTCGACGACCGGTCGGCCGGCATCATGCGGGCGCGGTACGGGCTGGAGGATGGCCGCGAGCACTCGCTGACCGAGGTGGCCTCGCGGTTCTCGCTGTCCCGGGAGCGGATCCGCCAGCTGGAGATCCAGGCGCTCGGCCGGCTGCGTGAGCTGGCCCGGGCGGAGGGCCTGCAGGCCGCCTGACCGAGATCATAGCCGGCTGCCGGTGTCCACAAAGGACACCGGCACTCCGTCGTCACACAGCCCGGTGTGCTGACCGAGGAAGGCGAGCATGTCCACGGTCAGCTGCACCGTACGGGTCGCGGACCGGTCGCCGTGCCCGACATCGGTCTCGCGGCGCAGGAGCACCGGATGCGTACCGGGGTCGCTGCCCGTCGCGTACTGCAGTGCGGCACACATCTTGCGCGGGTGGCACGGGTCGGTACGCGCGTCGTTCTCGTAGCTCGTGAACAGCACGGCCGGGTACCGCTCGCCCTCTTTCACCCGGTGGTACGGCGAGTAGCCGAGCAACCAGCCCAGCTCGGTCGGGTCCTCGGCCGTGCCGTACTCGTGGTTCCAGTACCGCCCGATCAGGAACCGCTCGTAGCGCACCATGTCGAGGAGCGGCTTGGCGCAGACCACCGCGCGGTACCGGTGCGGCCGCTGGGTGAGCGCGGCGCCGACCAGCAGCCCGCCGTTCGAGCCGCCGGTGATCGCGAGCCGGTCCGGGCTCGTCCAGCCGGTGTCGACGAGGTAGTCGGCCGCGGCGTGGAAGTCGTCGAACACGTTCTGCTTGTGCTCCCGCATGCCGGCCCGGTGCCACACTTCGCCCTCGTCGCCGCCACCGCGCAGGCCGGGGACCGCATAGACGCCGCCGGCGGCCACCCAGGCCAGCGCGGACGGGTTGTACTCCGGCACCCGGGTGACCGCGAAACCGCCGTACCCGGTGAGCAGTACGGGTCGCGGCCGGTCCGGCACCTCGGTCGGGCTGAGCACGAACATGCGGATGGGCGTACCGTCCGCGGACGGGTAGGTCACCTGCTGGACGGCCATGGTGGGCGCCGCAACCGCGCCCGGCGCGGCCTGCGCGAGCCTGGTCTCACCGTCCTGGTAGGTGAGTACCGAGCGCGGCGTCGCGACGTCCGTCCAGCCGATCCACACGGTGTCCCGGCCGGCCGGGGTCTTGTCATCCACTGTGGACAGACCAACGACGGTACCCGGGCCGGGGAGCGGTATCCTGCCGGCCGGCGCACCGGTGGCGGGGTCGTGCAACCGCAGTTCGGACACCGCGTGCCGGCTCCACAGCGTGACGAGCCGGCCCGGGCCGGGCAGGTAACGCACGGCGTCCAGGACCGCGGTCGGGTCCTCCGGTACCAGCTGCGTCCACTGTGCCGGGTCCGGGGCGGCCGGATCGGCCGTGCACAGCCGCCACCGGTCGGCCCCGCCGTACGTGGTCCGCAGGTACAGCCGCCCGTCGCGCTCGACCCAGGCGTCGACCCGTACGTCGTCGTCGTAGTTGAGTACCTCCCGCAACGGCCGGGTGCCGCTGGGCTCGCCGATCCACAGCCAGTTGCGCCGGGCGGTGCCGAGCATGCCCATGACGACCAGCCAGCGGCCGTCGGCCGAGGTACGCAGGTCGTACAGCATCGTCGCTTCCTGGCCCTCGCCGTGCAGCAGCACGTCGGCCCCGTCGGGATCGGTGCCCACGACGTGGCGCCAGACCCGGCGGTGGAACCGGTCCTCGCCCGGGGGCACCGCCTCCGGCGGCAACCGCCGGACGTAGACGAGCTCCCGGCCGCCGGGCAGCCAGCCCACCGGCGAGAACCGGACCCGCGAGATCGGGCCCTCCAGCACGGCGCCGGTCGGCACGTCGAGGACGAACAGCCGGGACTCCTCGTCCCCGCCGAGGCTGGTGAGGTACGCGAGCCGGGTTCCCTCCAGGCTCGGCACCCAGCTGTCGAGGGTCGTGCGCCCGCTCGGATCCTCGGCGTGGACGTCGACCAGCACCCGTTCGGTGCCGTCCGGCTCCCGTACGTAGAGCACCGGGTGCTCCTGGTTAGCGCGGCGCCCGGTGTAGAACGCGCGACCGGCCCGCCAGGCCGGTGCCCCGACCTCCCCGGCCCGGACCAGCGGGTCGATCGACGCGGTGAGCGCCTCCCGGCCGGGCAGCGCGGCGAGCCGGTCGGCCGCGAGCGCGTCCTGCGCCGCGGACCAGGCGACGGTCCGCGGATCGGAAGGATCCTCCAGCCAGCGGTACGGATCGGCGATGTCGTAGCCGTGGCGGTGGTCAACGAGGTCGAGCCGATCGGCGGCGGGGTACGGATCCTTCGGGGCCATCCGGAGGATGGTAATCACGGCCGGCCGATCGTGGCTACCGGCGACCGGCCACCACGAATGTGCGGCGGAACGGGAGCACGGTGCCGTACGGCTCGCGCGGGTACGCCTCGCGCAGCGCCTCGGCCACCCCGGTGCGGAACGCCCGCACCGCCTCGGCATCGCCGGCCAGCGCATCGAGGTACGGCCGGAGCCCGGTGCCGGAGAACCACTCCAGGACCGGATCCTCACCCGGCAGGACGTGCAGGTACGTGGTCTCCCACGCGTTGACCGCGCAGCCGAGCCGGGCCAGCAGGTCGAGGTACTCGTCGGGCGTACGGACCGGCGTACGGGAGCCCCGCGGACCCGAGCCGAGCGCGACCGCGGCCAGCCGGTCGGCCCAGCGTGGGGAGGCGGCTACGGTACGAAACGCGATCGCGGCGGCCGAGCCGCCGGGCGAGGGCACCTGGAACGCGATCGTCCCGCCCGGGGTGATCGCCTCGCGGACCCACGTACCGAGCAGGTCCACGTGTGACGGTACCCACTGCAGCGCGGCGTTGGACACCACGAGATCGACGGGCGCGGCCGGCCACCAGTCCTCGATGGCCTGGTGGACGAAGTCGAGCCGGCCCGGGCGCGTCCGCGGCACCGCCTCGGCGATCATGGCGGCGGAGGAGTCGACTCCGGTGACCCGGGCTGCCGGCCACCGGTCCGCGAGCGTCGCGGTCAACTGGCCGGGGCCGCAACCCAGGTCGACGACCGTACCCGGGGACCGGTGGGCCACCTGGCCGACCTGGGCCACGAGATCGTGGAACGGCCGCGCCCGCTCGGCCTCGAACCGCAGGTACTGCTCGGGATCCCAGGTCGTCGCCACCGGAGCAGCGTAGGTTACCCCGGCCCGCCAGGCCGCCATCGAGAGGCTCGTCGAGCCACGGCCCTACCGCCATCGCAAGATCAATCAGTTGCGGGCTGTGAGACATTGTGAATGGAGGCACACGCACCATGGCGTCGCACGACCGAACGGCGGTGGTACCCGCGATCTGTCCAGTACCTCGTCAGTTGTGGTTCATTCATTGGCCCCCACGTGGCGATCCGCCCGATGGACCACGACGCCATCGGTGGGCCCGCCAGACAGCGATGGCACCCGGCTGCCACCGGATGCCATCGAGAAACCCCAATTCAGCCCGCCATGAGCCGTAGGAGTCTCGAAGTGGATATTAGTCGGGGCGGATACCCGCCACCAGACGACGTGACCTTTCTCGACCGGAACGGTATCCGGATCACCGGCAACTGGTTCGCCATCACCGGGCGGCGGTACGCGGTCGGCGACCTGAGCGAGATCTGGACGGTGACCGGTCCGCGGAACCCGTTGGCGCGCAACGCATTCCTGGCCGCCGGCCTGGTGGCGGTCGTCGGCGCGATCTCGTCGCCCTACCTCGACACCGGTGCGGCCTGGGTCGGGGTGCTGGCCATCCTGGCGATCCCGTTGTCGGTAGGGCTGATCGCCCTGCGGATCCGGCCGCGCCCGCAGTCGCTCTGGGCGCGGTACCGGGGCCGCAGCGAGATGCTCTTCGAGTCGGGCGACGCCACCTGGTTCTTCCAGGTCTGCCGCGCGCTCAACCGGGCCCGCGAACAGAACCGCTAGTCCCGCGGCCAGTCCCGCGGCTAGTACACCGACAAATGCACGTGGTTGGTGTGGTCGCTGGCCGGGTCGCCGCTCCCGCTGTTGTACGTGCGCCAGCCGACCCCGGCCACCCAGATGTTCCTAAACCAGATCACGTACATCACGCCTAATCGGTCGGCGTTGCCGAGGTACCAGCTCGCCAGCCGGTTTCCGTAGTCCCGCTCGGCGCCGGTCGCGACCCCGCCGAAGCCGGTGGCGTTGGCCGCCCAGTCGCACGCGCGTCCCTTGGGATGCTCACCGGACCCGCCGGACCGGTAGCACGACACGTAGTGGTTGAAGCCCGCGGCCTTCGTCTCCTGGTAGGCATGCAGGAGCCGGGGGGTGATGCAGCCCGTCGTGGTCGGGTCGTCGACGACGCAGCTCTCCCTCGGCCAGCTGCCGTCCGGGTTGCGCGGTGCGGGCTTCGCCGAGGGCGACGAGGCGGGCAGGTACCCGCCGGCCACCCGGCCACCACCGGCCGCGACGAGCGCGCGCTCGGCCGCGCTCTTCTGCTTCTCCATCGCGACCACCTCGGCGGCCTGGACGCTCAGCTCGGCGCTGAGCCGGTCCTGCTGCTGGGCCAGCTCCCGGCGGGTGGTCCGCAGCTGGTTCAGTTGGGTGTTCTCGTGCAGTGCCAGGACCTCGACGCTGATCGCCCGGTCGAGGAACGCGTCCGGCGAGCCGCTGTCCAGCAGCGCTGAGAAGGTCCCGACCCGGCCCGTGCGGTACGACATGACGGCCACCGCGGCGACCTGTTCGGTGAGCAGGTCGAGGTGCAGCTGGGTGGCCTGGATGTTGCTCGTCAGCTGGGCTGCGAGTGCCTTGGACGAGTCGTACCGCGCCTTCGCCACGATGTAGCCACTCGCCGCCGCATCGAGCTGCTCACGGAGAGTAGGGGTGCCGCCCTCGGGATCGGTACCAGGCGCCGGGGCGGGAAGGGCGACGCCGGCCGGCGAGCCGACGAGGACGCCAACCGCAGCCAGTATGGCGACGGCCAATGCACACCACCGCAGCCTTGCTGTTGACCTCACCTACGCCAGTCCCTCTCGTCTGCCGCCTACCGGGTTAGCTGACGGGTTCGGGCCGGAACATGAGCCCTACCGCGGGCCATCCGCGGATTCACCCCAGAGGAGCCTGGGTCCCCGGTTCACCGGTGGGCCGGGGGTTGGCCCACCGCGCGATTCGGCGGCGGCCACCCGGGCGCCGCTCGCGGCGCCGCACGGAGGGCGGCCGCGGGTCAGCCTACCGGAAGCACACCGGGCCGACCGTCCGGGCGTCCGACACGCCGATGGAAGTGGCGTTTCCTGGCCAAAGTCAGGAAATGCCGATGTCGTTACGTCGGGCGGACGGCCAGCAGCGTGGTGTCGTCGTCGTTCGCATTGCCGCCCGCGAGGACGGCGAGCACGTGGTCGCACGCCTCCTCGGGGTCGAGGAAGACGCGCCCGGTCGCCGCCTCCAGGGCGCGGATGCCGTCGTCCAGGCTCTGTGCCCGCGTCTCGATCAACCCGTCGGTGTAGAACAGCAGCAACGAGCCGGCGGCGACCTGGGTGACGTGGTCGGCGTACGTGATCCCGTCGACGTCGCCCACGCCGAGCGGCAAACCGATCGGCAGTTCCAGGTGCGTGCTGTGCCCGGCCGCGGTGACGAGCAGCGGCGGCAGGTGCCCCGCGCTCGCCAGCCGTAGCTCCCGCGCGGCCGGGTCGTACCTGGCGCAGATGCACGTACTCAGGTGTGGCTCGCCGCTCGCCTCGACGAACGCGTCGAGCCGGGTCAGCACCTCGGCCGGGCCGAGGTTCTCCAGCGCGTACCCGCGCAGGGCGGCGCGCAGCTGACCCATGATGGCGGCCGCCCGTACCCCGCGGCCCATCACGTCGCCGATCGCCAGCCCGATGCCGCCGTCCGGCAGCGGGAACGCGTCGTACCAGTCCCCACCGACGCTGGCGCCGGCACCACCCGGCTGGTAGCGCGCCGCCAGCCGCACTCCGTCGACGGCGGGCAGCTCGGTCGGCAGCAGCGAGCGCTGCAGGGTGACCGCGACGCTGCGTTCGGCCTCGTACCGCGCGGCGTTGTCGAGCGCGAGAGCCAGCCGGTGGCCTAGATCGGACAGGTAGTCGATGTCGGTCGGCCGCCACAGCACGCCGCCGCGCCGGCTGACCGTGAACGCGCCGACCTGGTGGCCGCGTGCGATCAGCGGGAGCGTGAGGGCGACCCGCCCACCGGCGACGCGGGTGTGCCGGGGCCGGCGGGTCGCCAGGACGGCCGCCACGCCGACGTCGACGCCGGCC
>JAEHDK010000574.1 GCA_016880465.1 Micromonosporaceae bacterium | reverse complement strand
GCGGCTACGTACGGCTCGGCTACCACCCGGTCGGCGCGCTGACCACGATGTCCCTGCGCCGGCTGCGGGGGGAACCGATCGAGACAGGCCGCCTCGTCCTGCGGCCGCTCCGCCAGCCGGAGGCGGTGCGGATCGTCGCCGGCGACCTCACCGGTTGGACAGCCGGCGAGGGCTGGCCGCACGCCGACACGGTGGACGGTCTCGGACTGGCCGCCCGCGGCGACGCCGACGCGTGGCTGGTGCTGCAGGACGGCCTGGTGATCGGCGACTGCGGGACCCACGGCCACGTCGACCCCGGCGGCACCGTGGAGATCGGTTACGGGCTTGCGGCGCCGTACCGCGGCCGCGGCTACGGCGGTGAGCTTGTCCGCGGGCTGAGCCACTGGCTCATGGCCCAGCCGGGCGTGCGGCGGGTCGTGGCGGAGACCGAGGACGACAACGTGCCGTCCCGGCGGGCTCTGGCCGGGGCCGGGTTCCGCGAACTGGACGGCCGGTTCGTCCTCGCGGCGGTTCCGGTCGACCAGGGACCGCCCAAGACGCTCAGCGGGAGTATCTGAGGTGGACGCTCGGCGCGCAGCGGTTGGCCAACTCCTGCGCGAGCTGCACTCCGCGACGTCCTCCTACCGGCCGCCACCGGATGCCGTCTGGTTCCCGTGGCATGCGCGCCGCCTGGGCGGCCCCACCCGGGTCATCGGTCATTGCGACGTGGCGCCATGGAACATCGTGGCCTGCCACGGGCTGCCGGTGGCGCTGATCGACTGGGAGTTCGCCGGTCCGGTCGATCCGCTCGTCGAGCTGGCCCAGGCCTGCTGGCTCAACGCAAAGCTGCACGACGACATCGTTGCCGAGCGCGAGGGACTCCCGCCGCTGGCCGACCGCGCGAAGCAACTTCGTGCGATTGTCGATGCGTACGGCTTGTCGGCGCAGCAGCGGGCGGGTTTCGTCGAGCGGATCATCGAGTTCGTGGTATCCGAGATCGCCTGGGAAGCCGATGACGCCGGGGTCACGCCGGAGACAACCACACATCCGTACGCCCTGTGGGCCATGGCGTGGCGGGCTCGGGCGGCTGCGTGGCTACAACGCAACCGCCGTACGCTGCAGAACGCTCTCTGGTAACTGGCGTTGCCCACGTCGGCGGCCGTTGCATGGCCGTTGCACGCCCGCGTTTGCGATCCTGCGTACAGGTGTATCGGCCGATCGGCTTTCGTGCGCCAAGCGTGGCGGACAGCGAACCGCGCATATCGTCGTCGGCGCCGGATCTGCCAATGTGCACGTGGCCCCGTCGGCGTCATTGATCATGAGCGGGCCGGCGAGCGTACCCGCTCTGCCAAGATGCCCTCCGGACCTCAATCTCCGAAACCAGATCGCTGGGATGCGCTGCGCGGCTGGCACGCTCCACCCGGGACCGGCGGAGGAAGCCCTGATGCCCTCCGGGCGCAAGATCGTTAACTGTACCGACGCGGACCCTTGGCGTACAGCAGGTAAAGCATCGGGCCGACAGGGAACGACAGCACGATGACCAGCGCCCAGGTATTGCGATTGACGTAGCGCAGATCCCGGTCGCTGGTCCGGGCCAGGTCGGCCAGGCAGCGCGAATCGAACCACACAACCGCACTCACCAGCGCCGCGACGGTGACCAGGATGACCGTGTTATTCATCGTCGCCTCCGCCCGGGTCGCAGCAGACCTCTGCCGGTCCCGGTGCGCCGACCACCTGGCGCGTCGAGTGCCGGCCTGGTCAACACTATCCGCAGGGGGTTTGGTTCGGGTAGTGCGCTACGGGCACTGGCGGTGCGGGGCGGGCGCCGTCCCGGTTGGGCATCCTGGAGCCGCCGACGTTCCAGGGCGGGCCCGCTACCTGTCGACCTGGGATAGAGAGCTGCCGTGGCCAAGGTCGAGGCGAACATCTCGATGTCGCTGGACGGCTTCGTCACCGGCCCGAACCTTAACCGGTACCCCGGCCTGGGCGAGGGCGGCGAGAATCCTGCATGCCTGGGTCGGCGAGAGTCGTGGTCTGGACTTCGCCATCGGGGTGGAGCGTCAGATCGCCGGGTCGATCGTCACCAGCCGGAAGGTGTACGACGAGACCGGAGGCTGGGGGTGCCGACGGGTTCTACCGGATGCCGGTGTTCGTGGTCACCCACCGCCCGCACGACGTGGTCGTGAAGGGGGAGACCACGTTCGCCCCCCGGCGTCGTCGTGCCTGACCGGTCAAGGCGGACAGCGGTGTCACCCGGGAGCGGCGTGGCGGCGTGAAGCGTTTCCAGCCGCTGTGCAAACAAGGTTGTGACAAGGCGGTCGGCAAGCGGGGAGGTGCGATGGAGACGGCGTTGGCTGCCGAACGGATCGGGTCGGCCGGACCCGTTGGGCAGGCCACGGACGCGGAGATCATCCGGGCGTCCCGGCAGAGCCCGGACCGGTTCGGCGCACTCTACGACCGCTACGCGACGGTGCTGTACGGCTACGCGTGCCTGCGGGTCGGCCGGGGCCCGGCGGAGGATGTGGTGGCGGATACGTTCCTCGCCGCATTCGCCCAACGGCACGGCTACGACCTGGCGCGAGCCAGCGCGCGGCCATGGCTGTTCGGCATCCTCACCAACAAGATCGCCGAGCGGGGTCGGGCCGAGAAGATCCATTATCGGGACGCACGGGCGTGGCAGAACCCGGTCGTCGAGGGGATCGCCGACCGGGTCGCCGACCAGGTCAGCGCGCAGGCCCAGCGGGGCCGGCTTGCGGCGGCCCTGAACCGGCTTAACGCGGCCGACCGGCACGTGCTGCTGCTGGTCGCTTGGGGACAGCTGAGCTACGACGAGGTCGCCCAGGCGTTGGGCATCCCGCCCGGAACCGTCGCCTCCCGGCTGAACCGTGCCCGCCGCAAGGTGCGCGCGGTGCTCGAAACGACGATTGAGGAGAGGACGCATGACGATGGATGAGATGGACAGGCTGGCCGATCTGAAGGGTGCGCTCTACCCCACCGACGGGCCCAGCGACGAGCTGCGGGCCAGGGCGCTGGCTCCCGCGGCGAGCACGGGTGCGACGCAGCGGTCGGCGCGGCGGCGCTTCATCGGTCCGGCGCTCGTGGCAGCGGGGGTCGCGGTGGTGGCCGCGGGCACCGTCCTGCTGGGCGGTCCGGGGGGCATGCGGGACGCGGGCGATGACGGTACGACGGGGCGGGTAGCGGTCCAGCCGGCGGCGTTCGCCGTGCACCTCAACGCCGACGGCAGCGTCACCTTCACCGCACACGACGCGGTCGACACCACGGCCGCCACGCAGGCCCTCAACGAAGCCGGCATCGCCGGCCGGATCATCAACGACTACACCGCGGGTTGCCCGACGAAGTCGAACGACCTGTCGCCCGCCGATCTCTACCCGGACAACACCATCAGCCGCGGGCTGGGCACCAATGACACGGTCACCTTCCGGTCCTCGGACTACCCCACGGGCGGCGGTCTACTGATCGTGGTCACCTCGCGCGGTGAGGCCTCGGACCGGCCGGTGCCGCCGGACCCCGTATCGGTTGCCATCTTCGCCTTCGACGACGCCGGCAAGATCCCCACGTGCGTCGACTTCATGGATCCCGGGACCGGTTCAGCCGACAACCCGACCAGGTAACCCACTCCCCGCCGCTGATCCAGGCTTGGCGACGTGGTTGACCTCTGACCACGCCGCCAAGCCCTGATCCACGGACGAGATGAGCCCGAGTCTCGTGCCGCGGACGCGATGGTGCCTTGATCCGGAGGTGGGGTACCAGCTTCCGTCGATTACGACGTTGGTGCCGTCGCACTTCGCGGGTGTTGCACGTACCGGTGATGGTGATCCAGTGCGGGACAGGTCACGGTCGTAGCTGGACTGGTGGGACTCGGCGGCCACGGTGATCACGCTGAGGCGGCCCAGCGCGGTGGTGTAGGCGGGGATTGGTGGGCGGTGTCGCCTGGGCGGCGGCCGGGGTGGCACGACGAACAGGCGACCCGGCTGGGCCGCGCCTGCAAGGCGAGGGTCCGCGCGGTGTGTGGACCGCGGTCCCGTTCATTGCTGCAGAACCACGGAATCGCCGACCGCCACGCGCCCGGGACGAATGGTTGATCCGTAGACGCCAAGACACATCTCCCGGTGACCGGCGATGGCGCGTAGCACCGTTGGATCGCGGCGGCCGGTGAGCGGGTCGACGTTGACGACAACGCACCGTTTGTCGCGCCCGTCGATCCGCATCCACGTAGTGCCGACCCTGAGGGCCTGCCCGACCCACATCTCCTCCGGGAACGCCGCACCGCCGAACGCCTCGACCACCAGATTTGGCCGGAAACGCAGCACATTCACAGCCGTGCCCAGCAGGGCGCCGATGCTGTCGAGGGTGCGCGTGGTGATCAGCGACAGTGGCATGCTGTCGAACGTCCCCCGGTCCAGCTTCATCGCCCGCACCCCTTCACCGATCTCAGCCGCGAGGACCGGCGAGGTGACATCCAACTGAGCCCCGGCCGGCGTACGGACGATGACCGCGGACGCATCCGGGCGTGCCGGCTCTGTCCAGCAAGGGTGATAGGCGTTGAGGTCGTTGCGCTGCCGCAGTGTCAGCCACGGCAAGCCGTTGCGCGGTAGGCCTGGTCGCAGAAACGCCCACCGGCGATCTCCGGACAGGCCGTGCCATGACACGCCGATGTCCTCGACGGGCTCAGCGGCCATCGACTTGACCGGATAGCGGAACACCGCTGCCACCCGTCCCACCAGCACACCGTCAGCCACCAGCCGCCTCCTCCGTGAGAAGGCGCCCTTTCCGCGATCGAGGCTCGGGTGGAGCGTGGCGAACCGTTGGTTCGTCGCAGCGCCTCTCCACCCGGGTGGTCTGCCTGTTCACGATAGCGGGTAGTGCATCGCGCAGATAATGCCCGCCTGGGTGGACCTGCCCAAGGCTGAGGGGTCTGCGGCACGCGCACAAGACGCTTGGCACGCCCGCCAAGCTGATGGATGAACGGATGGGGCATCAGGACGGCTCGGTGCAAGCCCGCTACTCACACGTCACCATGCACACGCTGCGGCATTACGTGGACGGCCGGGTTATGTGGCCGGTAGAGATGACTGCGCTGGCGGGGACGCCGCGCGGGCCTGTTCCGGCCACATAACCCGGGTGTCACCGACCGGCGTGGTCAAGCCAGTCGAGGAGATCTTGGTCTGCTGTCCAGTCAGGCAAACGCTCGGGGGTGAGCGACTGGTAGGCGCTTTCGATGGCTTTGCGTTTCGCCTCTGCGTCGGCGCGGGCGTAGATCTCGGTTGTGGACACGTCGGCGTGGCCGAGCAAGTCACGTATGTAGATCAGGTTAACTCCGGCTTCGAGCAGGTGCATCGCGCGGGTCCTTCTAATCACGTGCGGCGTGACACTCATACCGGCCGCATAGTCGGGTTCGCGGCGGCGCAGGGATTGGACGTGTCTGGCGAGGATTTTCGTGACGCCCCAACGGGTCAGTCGGGTCTGTTCCGGCCCGCTGAACAGCGGGTCAGCGTCAGCGCCGACGCCAAGGTGGGGCGCGCGCCGCTTGAGGTAGTCCTCCACGAGATGGGCTGTGGGGTCCATCAGCGGAACCCGCCTGGTCTTGGAACCCTTACCGCGCAGCGATACCACCATCGGGCGGGCAGCGCGCACGTCGGAGGCGTTCAGGTCGCAGACCTCTTGGACGCGGGCGGCCGTGTCGTAGAGCATGGAAAGCAGGACCGTATCGCGCAGCCCGCGTCGGGTGGCTGCGTCTGGTTCGGCCAGCAGAGCTTTGACCTCGCCGCCGGTAAGGTGGCCCAGATCAGAGGCCCGGGTCTTCTTCTGCTTGACAGCAAGGATCTGGGTGGCTTGGTCGAGATACTCTGGCCGCTCAACCGCGGTGTACCGGACGAACGACTTGATGACGGCCAGGCGCTGGTTGCGGGTCGCCGCCGAGTTGTCGCGTGCGGCCTCGAGCCAGTCCAGGAAGGAGAGCACCCGCGCCCGGTCCAGGTCGGCGAGGCGCAGCTTCTCTGGCCGGGTTCCCTCCACATCGCGAAACCACGTCAGCAGCAGTCTGATCGCGTCCCGGTAAGAGGCGATGGTCTGGGCGGACAGGTCCCGTTCACCTGCCAGGTAGTTGGTGAGGAACCTTGACAGCCACCTGCCGGCCAGATCCCCGACCGGGTTGACGCGGCTCACCGCTGGCCTGCTTGTGGCGCGACCGGTTCCGGGATGACGTAACCGAACCTGGCTTGGGCCATGGCGGCGACCTCGGGATGCGCGTCCGCGGTCAGCTGGAGGTAGTACTGGGTTCCGCGCAGGTCGGCGTGACCCATATACGCGGACAGATATGGCAGCATCACTCTGAGGTCCGCGCCGTCGGCCGCCCACCGACGCAGGTTCTGGACGGCGAAGCCGTGGCGCAGCGAATGGATATGCGGGCCTCCCGGGAAATGAGGGATGTCCGCGTCGGTGAGGTAACGACGGAACCTGCTGTAAATCGTGGACTTGTCGGCCGGCTTGGCAGGGTCGCCGGTATAGAACAGCTTGTGGGCCGGCACGGGGCGCGGGTGGGCGGCCGCGAGATAGCTCTGCAGGGTGGCGGCCAGACGGCCGGTGATGGGCACGAGGCGGTTCTCGTGGTTCTTACCGTCGCGTACCTCGATGGTCGCACGGGCCGGGTCGAAGTCACGTAGTTCTAGATTGAGCCCTTCCGATAGGCGCATCCCGGTGGCGTAGAACACCCGAAACAGCACCGGGTCGACCAGCGCCCTGTTCGACATCTCGGACAGCTGCTGGGTGTCGATGACGTGGAACAGGCGGCGGATCTCGTCGTCACTGAACACGTACGGCGGTGGCCGGTGCGGGGTTTTCACGCCGGTCAGCGTCGCCGGCGCCCACGCTTGCCAGCCGAACTGCCGGACGTGTTCGGCCAGCTCACGCAGGACGATCTCCTTGCGGCGAATGGTGGACGCCTTGAGATGACGACCGTAGAGGAAATCCTCGACGGCTTCTTTGATGATCGAACCGTCCGCGTGGCCTTCCCGGCGGGCGTGCTCGGCGAACTGACGCAACACCCGTTGCTGGCTGTGGTATCGGAACCCGCCAGCGCGGCGTGCCGCGACCAGCGTGTCGATCAGGTCAGGCAGCGTCAGCGCGTTCACGACCGCGCCCCTTGCGCTGCGGTGAGAACATCTTCGACGTCCAGGCAGCAACGGCGCAGGTGCTCGGTGTCGAGCCTGAGGTAGTGCGCGGCGGTTGTCTTACCAGCCGCGTGCCCCAGGACCGCCGTGACAACCGGCGGTGGCGTGTCGGTTTGGAGCATCGCAACCGCCAATGCGCCGCGCAGCGAGTGCAGGCCGTGCGAGCGGCCGGCCGGGAAAGCGATCCCGGCCCGCCGCGCGTAGTAGCGCAGCCGACAGCCCGCCGACGTGGACGAGCCGAAAGCGGTAAACGGGTAGCGGTGCTTCACGAAAACCTGCGGGCAGGCCGCCCCGGGCCGGCCGTGGCGGATGTAGTCGATCACGGACCAGCCGACGTCGCCCGGTAACGGCAACGTCAACAGCACGCCGGTCTTGTGCTGCGTCAACGCCAGGGTCTTGGTCCGCCAGTCGAACCATCCAAGCTCCAAG
>JAEHDK010000573.1 GCA_016880465.1 Micromonosporaceae bacterium | reverse complement strand
CGGAGGGCGCCGGCGGCCGGCAGCGGATGGTGGACACGCTGGCGGAGGTGCTGCACGCGCTGGGCCGCACCGCTGAGGCGGCGGCCCTGCGCGCGACGTACGCCGCCGGGTGACGGCCCGCCGCCGTGCCGGCGTCTAGCGCAACGCCTCCGGCGGCGGGCACGTGCAGACCAGGTGCCGGTCGCCGTACCCGCCGTCGATACGCCGTACGGGCGGCCAGTACCGGTCCGGCGTCGGGCCGGCCGGGTAGCCGGCGACCGAGCGCGGATAGGCGTGCGGCCAGTCGTCCGCACTGACCATCGCCGCCGTGTGCGGCGCGTTGGCAAGCGGGTTGTCGTCCCGCGGCCACTCGCCGGCGCCGACCCTGTCGATCTCCCGCCGGATGGCGATCATCGCCGCGCAGAACCGGTCCAGCTCCGCGAGGTTCTCCGACTCGGTCGGCTCGACCATCAGCGTCCCGGCCACCGGGAACGACATCGTCGGCGCGTGGAAGCCGTAGTCGATCAGCCGCTTCGCCACGTCGTCCACGGTCACCCCGGTCGCCTTCGTCAGCGGCCGCAGGTCCAGGATGCACTCGTGCGCCACCAGGCCCTTGTTGCCGGCGTACAGGACGGGGTAGGCGTCGCGCAGCCTGGTGGCCACGTAGTTGGCCGCGAGCACCGCGACCCCGGTGGCCCGGGCCAGCCCGTCCGGGCCCATCAGCCGCAGGTACGCCCACGAGATGGGCAGGATCCCGGCCGACCCCTGGTGGGCGCCGGAGACCGGGCCGGACCCGGTGCCGCCGGCGCGCAGCGGGTCGCCCGGCAGGTACGGCGCGAGGTGCGCGCGGACCGCGATCGGCCCGACGCCCGGCCCGCCACCGCCGTGCGGGATGCAGAACGTCTTGTGCAGGTTCAGGTGGGAGACGTCGGCGCCGAACCGGCCGGGCTTGGCGAAGCCGAGCAGCGCGTTGAGGTTCGCTCCGTCCACATAGACCTGCCCGCCGGCGTCGTGCACCTTCGCGCACAGCTGGGCGATCCCGGTCTCGTAGACACCGTGGGTGGACGGGTACGTCACCATGATCGCGGCGAGCTCGTCGCGGTGCGTGTCGAGCTTGCGATCCAGGTCGACGAGATCCACGTTGCCGTTCACGTCGCACGCGACCACCACCACGCGCATGCCGGCCATGGCGGCGCTCGCCGCATTGGTACCGTGCGCGCTCGACGGGATCAGGCAGACGACGCGGTGCGGCTGACCGCGCTCGCGGTGCCACGCCCGGATGGCGAGCAGCCCGGCCAGCTCACCCTGCGAGCCCGCATTGGGCTGCACGCTGACCGCGTCGTACCCGGTGATCTCGGCGAGCCAGCCCTCGAGCTGGGCCACCAGGGCCTGGTAGCCGGCCGGCTGCGCCGCCGGGGCGTACGGGTGGACGTCGGCGAACTCCGGCCAGGTGATCGGCTCCATCTCGGTCGTCGCGTTGAGCTTCATCGTGCAGGAACCCAGCGGGATCATCCCGCGGTCGAGCGCGTAGTCGCGGTCGGCGAGCCGGCGCAGGTACCGCAGCATCGCGGTCTCCGACCGGTGCGCGTGGAACACCGGGTGGCCGAGGAACTCGCTCGTCCGCACGAGTGCCGTGGGCAGCGCGGCGCCGCCGTCATCCACTGTGGACGGTACGCCGAACGCCGCGCACACCAGCCGCAGGTGCTCGTCGGTCGTCGTCTCGTCGCAGGCGATGCCCACCGTGTCGGCGTCCACCCGGCGCAGGTTGACACCGAGCCGCTCGGCGGCGTCGACGACCTCGGCGGCGCGGCCGGGTACCCGGGCCGCCAGCGTGTCGAAGAACTCCTCGTGCGCCAGCGGGACGCCGCCGGCCCGCAGCGCGGCACCGAGCTGCGGCTGCGGGGTCGCGGCGTGCCACGGCTGCGAGGCGCCGGGCGCGGCGACCT
>JAEHDK010000572.1 GCA_016880465.1 Micromonosporaceae bacterium | reverse complement strand
TGTCCGACGCGCACCAGCCGACCTTGCTGTAGCCGGGCTGGACGGTGAACCCCGGCGTGCCCGACGGCACGATGAACGCGGAGATCTCCTTGCCGTCACTCTCCCCGGTGACGGCGGTGACGGTCACCAGCGCCGTGATGTCGGTGCCCGAGTTCGTGATGAACGCCTTGGACCCGTTGATCACCCATTCGCCCGCGGCCTCGTCGTACCGCGCGCGCGTCATCGTGCCGCCCGCATCGGAGCCGAAGCCCGGCTCGGTCAGGCCGAACCCGGCGAGCGCCTCGCCCGAGCACAGCCTGGGCAGCCACTGCGCCTTCTGCTCGGCGGTACCGAACCGGTAGATCGGCATCGCGCCGAGCGAGATGGCCGCCTCCAGCGTGATCGCCACCGACGAGTCCACCCGGGCCAGCTCCTCCAGCGCGACGCAGAGGGCGAAGTAGTCACCGCCCATGCCGCCGAACTCTTCCGGGAAGGGCAGCCCGAACAGGCCCATCTTGCCCATCTGCCGCACGATCTCGTACGGGAACGCGTGCCGCTCGTAGAAGTCGCCGATCACCGGGGCGACGACGTCGCGGGCGAAGTCCCGGACGATCCCGCGCAGTGCCTCAAGCTCGTCGTTGAGCCGGAAGTCCACCATGCCTGCGTGCTCCTGTCGATCAGACCGGCGTCACACCGTGGCGGCGCCGGGCGAAGTGGCGGTCCTTGGCCTGCGCGGCCGCGTACCGCCGGATCAGCTCATCCCTCAGCTCATCGGGTTCAACGATCGCGTCGACGACCAACTCGCTGGCCAACCGGACGATGTCGATGTCCCGCTCGTACTCCTCGCGCCGCGCGGCGACGAACTCGACGCGGGCGTCGTCGTCGGCCAGGGCGGCAATCTTGTTGGCGTACACCGCGTTCACCGCGGCCTCCGCGCCCATCACCGCGATCTTGGCGGTGGGCAGCGCTATCGTCGCGTCCGGCTCGAAGCCCGGACCGGCCATCGCGTAGAGGCCGGCACCGTACGCCTTGCGGACGACCACGCAGATCTTCGGTACGGTTGCCTCCGCGATCGCCGTGATCATCTTGGCGCCGTGCCGGATGATGCCCTGCTTCTCGACGGCGGTACCGACCATGAAACCCGGTACGTCGGACAGGAACAGCAGGGGCACGTTGAAGGCGTCGCAGAGCTGCACGAACCGGGTCGCCTTGTCGGCGGAGTCCACGAACAGCACGCCGCCCTTGAACATCGAGTTGTTCGCGACCACACCGACGACCTCGCCGTGCAGCCGGCCGAACCCGATCGTCACCTCGCGGGCCCACAGCGCCTGGATCTCGAAGAAAGTGCCCTCGTCGAGCAGGCCGCGTACGTACTTGCGCATGTCGAACGCCTGCCGCTCGCTGGCTGGCACGAGCCCACTGAGATCCACAGTGGATGGAGCGGCGACCGGCTCGGCGCGCGGCGGGGAGCCCTGCCAGTTCGCCGGCAGGAAGGACAGGTACCGGCGCACCACGTCGAGCGCCTCGTCCTCGTCCGCGCAGAGGAAGTGCCCGACGCCGGACTCGGCGCAGTGGACCCGCGCGCCACCCATCGCCTCCAGCGTGGTCCGCTCGCCGGTGACCATCTCGACCATCCGGTCGGAGCCGAGGTACATGCTCGCGTTTCCGTCGACCATGGCGACGACGTCGCAGAACGCCGGGATGTACGCCCCGCCCGCCGCCGACGGTCCGAACAGCGCGCATACCTGTGGGATCGAGCCGGAGGCGCGGACCTGGTTCCAGAAGATCTTGCCGGCACCCCGCCGGCCCGGGAACAGGTCGACCTGGTCGGTGATCCGGGCACCAGCCGAGTCGACGAGGTAGATCATCGGTACGCCGGCGCCGTACGCCTTCTCGATGATCCGGATGATCTTCTCGACCGTACGGGCGCCCCACGAGCCGGCCTTGACCGTCGAGTCGTTGGCCATCAGGCACACCGGCCGCCCGTCGACGGTGCCGCTGCCGGTGACGACGCCATCGGCGGCCAGCCCGTCGGCGAGCGGCTCCGAGCCGGGCGGGCGGCCGCCGTACACGTTCGCGAACAGCCCGTCCTCGACGAACGAGCCCTCGTCGACGAGCCGCGCGATGCGCTCGCGGGCGAACAGCTTGCCGCGGGCCGCGTTGGCGGCGTGGTACCTCTCCGCGCCACCGGCCCGTACCCGCTTGCCCAGCTGCTCCAGATCCACGCTCGTCTCCCTCGCCGGCCACCCTGAACGATCGTTAGGCTAGCGCACCAGCGGTCGGGCGGCGAGCGTTATGCCGGGACGGTACGGCTGCGCGGCCCGGCCCGCAGCACGCCGGACGGCAGCTCCCGGTCGACGATGCGCTGCGCCAGCCCGGCGGCGTCCAGCAGCGCATCGAGGTCGATGCCGGTGTCGATGCCCATGTCGTGCAGCATGTGGACGACCTCCTCGGTCGCCACGTTGCCGCTGGCCCCCGGTGCGTACGGGCAGCCGCCCAAGCCGCCCACACTCGCGTCGTACTGCGTGACACCCAGCTCCACCGCGGTCAGCACGTTGGCCAACGCCGTACCCCGAGTGTTGTGGAAATGCAGGAGGAGCGGTACGTCCGGATGGGCCTCGCGCACGACGGACACCACGTCGCGGACCCGGCGCGGGGTGGCCATGCCGGTCGTGTCGCCGAGTGCCACCCGGTCGGCGCCGTCCGCGGTCACCCGGTCCACAATGGACGCAACCCGGGCCGGATCGACGTCGCCCTCGTACGGGCAGCCGAAGCTGGTCGCGACGATCACCTCGGCGGTCGCACCGGCGTCGTGCAGCAGCGAGATCAGCTCGGCGATGTCGTCGAGTGACTCGGCCGTCGACCGGTTGACGTTGTGCCGGTTGTGCGTGTCGCTCGCCGAGACGACGACCTCGATCTCGCGGAACCCGGCGGCCAGCGCCCGCTGCGCACCGCGGGTGTTCGGTACGAGTGCGGAGTACCGGACCCCGTCCACCTTCGCCGCCCGCGACCACACCTGGTCGGCGTCCGCCATCTGCGGTATCGCCTTCGGGTGGACGAAGGAGACCGCCTCGATGCGCTGTACGCCGGTGCGCGACAGCGCGTCGAGCAGCTCGACCTTGGCATCGGTGGAGACCGGGTCCTCGTTCTGCAGGCCGTCGCGCGGGCCGACCTCGCGGATGGACACGGTCTTCCTGGACTCGCCGCTCACCGCATTCTCCCGACTATTCCCGTGTCGTAGTCGCCGGACACGAACTCATCATTGGTCAGTAGCTCGGCGAAGAACGGTAGGTTACATTTCGGCCCGACGATCCCAAAGCCGGCCACCGCCGTACGGGCCCGCTCGATGGCCTGGGCCCTGGTCTGCCCGTGCACGATCAGCTTGGCCATCAGCGAGTCGTAGAACGGCGTCACCGCCTGGCCCTCGCGGTAGCCGGTCTCGATGCGGAGGCTGTCGCCGGCGGCCGGCGGGCGGAACACGGCGAGCGTGCCCGGCGAGGGCAGGAAGCGCTTGGGGTCCTCGGCGTTGATCCGCAGCTCGATGGCGTGGCCCCGGGAGGCGAGCGCGGCCGGGTCGAACTGCACCGGCAGGCCCGCGGCGACGCGCAGCTGCGCCTCGACCAGGTCGATCCCGAACACGGCCTCGGTGACCGGGTGCTCGACCTGGAGCCGGGTGTTCATCTCCAGGAAGTAGAACTCGCCGGTGGCCGGGT
>JAEHDK010000571.1 GCA_016880465.1 Micromonosporaceae bacterium | reverse complement strand
GACCGTTGTCGACGTCAACACGGGCAAGTTCACCGGAGCTGGCGGCAACCTCGAGGAGACCGTCACCAAGAACAACGTGGAGGCGGCCGAGGAGATCGTCCGGCAGCTGCGGCTGCGGGACCTCGGCGGGATCATCGTGATCGACTTCATCGACATGGTGCTGGAGTCCAACCGCGAGCTCGTACTCCGGCGGCTGACCGAGTGCCTCGGCCGGGACCGGACCAAGCACCAGGTCACCGAGATCACCTCGCTGGGCCTCGTCCAGATGACCCGCAAGCGGATCGGCCAGGGCCTGCTGGAGGCGTTCAGCGAGACGTGCGAGGCCTGCAAGGGGCGTGGGCTGATCATCCACACCGAGCCGGTGACCGAGCGGCCGCGCAACGGCGGTGCGGCGGCCAAGGCGGCGGCCGAAGCACCGCAGGTCGCGCCGGGCCGGCGCCGCGGTCGCAAGGCCGCTGCGCCCGGGGCCGCCGACGAGGTCGAGCCGCTGCCGGAGTACGCGGATGAGCCGCTGGTCGACGGCGACGAGCTCGCGGATCCGGACGCCGTCGCGCTGGTCGAGGACCTCGACGAGACGGGCGAGGAGGAGCCGCTGGTCGCCAGCACCCGGCGGCGGGCCAGGCGGGGCGGCGCCCGGCGGCGTACCCGCCCGTAACGGTCGCCTCGGTTTGGGTCCGGCCGGCCCGATGGCGTACCCTTGCCTGCGGCGCACGTCGTGTGTCATGTTGTTGCGCGCCCTGCGGCCAGCCGGCCGCATCCGTCCCAGACAGGAGCCCCCGCCCGATGTACGCGATCGTCAAGACCGGCGGCAAGCAGTACAAGGTCGCCGAGGGCGACGTGATCGAGATCGAGAAGCTCGTCGGCGCGCCCGGCGATGCCGTCTCGCTCTCCGCCGTGCTCCTCGTCGACGGTGACACCCTGGTGTCCGACGCGGCGGGGCTGGCCAAGGTCGCGGTGACCGGCGAGCTCGTCGCGCACACCAAGGGTCCGAAGATCCGGATCCACAAGTTCAAGAACAAGACCGGTTACCACAAGCGCCAGGGTCACCGCCAGCCGCTGACCCAGGTCAAGGTGACCGGCATCTCGACCGGAAAGTAGGCGTTCCGCGATGGCTCACAAGAAGGGCGCGTCCAGCTCGCGCAACGGCCGCGACTCCACCGCCCAGCGGCTCGGGGTCAAGCGGTTCGGCGGCCAGGTCGTCAACGCGGGCGAGATCCTGGTCCGCCAGCGCGGCACCAGGTTCCACCCCGGCGACCTCGTCGGCCGGGGCGGCGACGACACGCTGTTCGCGCTCGCCGCCGGCGCGGTGCAGTTCGGTACCCGGCGCGGGCGCAAGGTCGTCAACATCGTGCCGGTCGAGGGCTGAGACCGGACCCACCCGATCGCCGTTTCAGGTGCGGACAACGCCTGAGACGGCGATCTTTTTGGGTAGGGGGTGAACCACCATGACCACCAGCTTCGTCGACCGCGTCGTACTGCATGTGCAGGCCGGCGACGGCGGGCACGGCTGTGTCTCCATCCACCGGGAGAAGTTCAAGCCGTTCGGCGGCCCCGACGGCGGCAACGGCGGGCACGGCGGGAACGTGGTGCTCACCGTCGACCCGGGCGTACACACCCTGCTCGACTTCCGCTTCCGCCCGCACGTACGGGCCGGCAGCGGCAAGGGCGGCGCCGGCTCGAACCGGCACGGTGCCGGGGGTGAGGACCTGGTGCTGCACGTACCCGACGGCACGGTCGTCCAGCGCCTGGACGGCGAGGTGGTGGCCGACCTGGTGGGCACGGGTACCTCCGTCGTGGCCGCCCACGGCGGCCGGGGCGGGCGCGGCAACGCGGCGCTGGCCGGGCCACGGCGCAAGGCGCCCGGCTTCGCCGAGCTGGGGGAGCCGGGGGAGCGCGTGGACCTCGTGCTCGAGCTCAAGAGCGTCGCGGACGTGGGCCTGGTGGGCTTCCCGTCGGCCGGCAAGTCGTCGCTCATCTCCGTACTGTCCGCGGCGCGGCCGAAGATCGCCGACTACCCGTTTACCACGCTCGTACCGAACCTGGGCGTGGTACGGGTGGACGACCAGACGTTCACGGTGGCCGACGTACCGGGCCTGATTCCGGGTGCCGCCACGGGCAAGGGGCTCGGCCTCACCTTCCTGCGGCACATCGAGCGGTGTGCCGTGCTCGTACACGTCGTGGACTGTGCGACGCTGGAACCAGGCCGGGACCCGCTCTCCGACATCGACGCGCTCGAGCACGAGCTGGCGGAGTATGGCGGCCTGGCGGACCGGCCACGGCTCGTCGCGCTGAACAAGATGGACGTACCCGATGCCCGCGCGCTCGCCGAGCTCGCCCGGCCCGAGATCGAGGCCCGTGGGCTGCGCGTCTTCGAGGTGAGCGTGGCGACCCGGGAGGGCCTGCGGGAGCTCTCGTTCGCCCTGGCCGAGCTGGTCGCCCAGTACCGCGCGGCGCGGCCGCCCGCCGAGCCCACCCGGATCGTCCTGCGGCCGGCTCCGATCGACGACGCGGGGTTCACGGTCGCCGAGGACGCCGACGGTACGTTCGTCGTCCGCGGCCCACGACCCGAGCGCTGGGTCCGCCAGACCAACTTCGACAACGACGAGGCACTGGGGTACCTGGCCGACCGGCTCGCCCGGCTCGGCGTCGAGGAGGCGCTGGCCAAGGCGGGCGCCCAGCCCGGGGTGCTGGTCCGCATCGGTACCCATGAGTTCGACTGGGTGCCGACCATATACGCCGGGGTGGCGTACACGCCCGGCTCCCGCGGCGCCGACTACCGGCTCAGCCAGGACACCCGGGTCTCCGCCGAGGAGCGCAAGGCGGCCCGCAAGGCCCGCCGGCAGCGCCCGGCAGACGAGCCGGACGACGTGGGGGCGGAGCCTGGCGACGCGGACTACTCCCCGTAGGCGGTAGCCTCCCCTCGGGGAGGGAGAACGCGTGAGCCTGCTCACCAGACTGTTCGGTCGCCGGTCCACGGGCCAGCCGACCGGAGTCGACGCGTCCTGGCACCGGGTGAAGCCCCACCTGCGGCCGGTGCTGCGTACGGCCACCACGGGAATCGGTCTGGCCGGCACGAAGCGCCCGGTGCGCGGCCGCACGGTCCCGCACCTCGCCGAGATGGTCGTGGTCGACCGGCCCACCTCGATGGTGTACGTCAGCGGGCAGCACCTGAGCGGCTGGGGAGTCAGCGCCGAGGAGGCGTTCGCGGTGGCCCGGGCGAACCTGGCGGCCCGCGTACCCCGCCCGGACGGCGAGCGGCCCAGCGGGCCCGTGATGCTCCGCTTCGTCGAGGACGGCGACTCGTACTGGTCGTCCTGCCTCGTTCTCGACGGCTGGCTCGCCAGCCTCGCGGACCGCGTGGGTGGTCGGCCGGTCGCGTTCGTGCCCGACCGGGAGACGTTGATCGTGGTCGCCGACGAGCCGACGGTGATCGAGAAGCTGTTCGACATGATCGAGGCGGACTACCTCGCCGCCCCGCGGGCGATCTCCCCGGTGCCGTACGTCAGCGACGTGAACGGGCGTACCGTGCCGTACGACGCCCCGCCGGGACATCCGCTGCACCAGGCCGTCCGGCGCGCCGAGCGGGTGCTGGCGGTCCAGGAGTACGGGCAGCAGCGGGCGGTGCTCGCGGGTTCCCATGCGGGGACCGAGCTGACCGCACTCACGCTCGTGTCCCGGGCGGACGGCTCGGCGTACACCACGACCACCTGGCCGAAGGCCCGGACCGCCCTGCTGCCCTGGGCCGACTTCGTCGGCTTCGCGGCGGTCGACGAGCTGTTCTTCGTGCCCTGGCCCGAGGTGGTCGAGCACGCACCGCTGTGGCCGGCCGCAGACCTGGATCCGGCCCGCTACCCGGTGGCCGGCTGGCCGGACGGCGACGCGCTGGCCGCCCTGCGCGCCGCCGCGGTCGACCT
>JAEHDK010000570.1 GCA_016880465.1 Micromonosporaceae bacterium | reverse complement strand
GCGGAGTGAGCGTGCGGTGTCGCTGACGATCGGCGTCGACATCGGCGGTACGAAGGTGCTCGGCGGGGTGGTCGACCCCGCCGGCCGGGTTGTCGCGCAGAGCCGGCGGAGGACCCCGGCGGGCGACGTCCGACAGACCCGCGAGCTGGTCATCGAGATGGTCCGGGAGCTGGCGGCCCGGCACCCGGTCGACGCGGTCGGCATCGGGGCGGCCGGGTGGATCGACGTGAGCCGGTCGACGGTCCTGTTCGCGCCGAACCTGGCGTGGCGCGACGAGCACCTGCGGGACCACGTCGCGGCCGGCGTCGACCTGCCGATCCTCGTGGAGAACGATGCGAACGCGGCGGCCTGGGCGGAGTTCCGGTTCGGCGCCGCCCAGGACACGGACTCGTCGATGGTGCTGCTCACCATCGGTACCGGCATCGGGGGCGGGATCGTCATCGGCGGCCAGTTGATCCGCGGCGCGCACGGCATCGCGGCCGAGTTGGGCCACGTTGTCGCGGTGCCGGACGGCCTGCCGTGCGGCTGCGGCCGGCTCGGCTGCCTCGAGCAGTACGCGAGCGGCAGCGCGCTGGCCCGGTTCGCCCAGGCGGCGGCGAAGGACGATCCGGGGAGCGCGCCGCGGCTGCTGTCGCTGGCCGGTGGCGATCCGGAGGCGATCACCGGACTGCTCGTCACGAACGCGGCCCGGGCCGGCGACCCGGCGGCACGCGAGGCGTTCGCCGAGATCGGGCACTGGCTCGGCCGCGGCCTCGCCGACCTCGTCCAGATCCTCGATCCACAGGTATTCGTCGTGGGCGGTGGCGTGATCGACGCCGGCGACCTGCTGCTCGGCCCGACGCGCCGGGCGTACGTCGAGGCGTTGGCCCACCGGTCCCGGCTGCCGGTGGGCGACGTACGGCCCGCGCTGCTCGGCAACCTGGCCGGCGTCGTCGGCGCCGCCGATCTGGCCCGCAACCGGTAGGAGCGGTATGCCCGAGCTACGGATGGTCACGTACAACGTGCACGGCTTGGTGGACGACCTCGGCGCGCTGGTGGCCGCCGTCCGCGAGCTGGATCCCGACGTGCTGGTCGTACAGGAGGCGCCGCGCCGCTGGCGGTGGCGGACCAAGTGCGCCGCGCTCGCCCATGACGTCGGCCTGTTCTACGCCGTGGGTGGGATGCCGTCGCTGGGCAACCTGATCCTCACCAGCCTGCGGGTACGTGTGCACGACACCTGGTCCGTGCAGTTCCCGCTCGCGCCCGGCCGCCACCTCCGCGGCGCGGCGTTCGCCCGGTGCTCGCTCGGCCGGGTGCCGTTTGCGGTTGCCGGATCGCACCTGTCGACCCATGCCCAGGAGCGGCTCGGGCAGGCGGCGTCCCTGAAGAAGGCACTGTCCGACGTGGACGCGCCGGTGGTCCTCGGTGCCGACCTCAACGAGCCGGCCGGCGGCGCAGCCTGGCGTACGCTCGCCGAGGGTCTGGTCGACGCGGCCGAGCACACCGGCCGGACCGACCCCACGTTCTCCTGCGCCGAGCCGCGGGACCGGATCGACGTGCTGTTCGTCGACCCGCGCTTTGCGGTCCGCCGGTACGACGTGATCGACACCCCGCAGGTACGGCTCGCCAGCGACCATTTCCCGGTGGTCGCCGATCTGGGCTTGTAATTCGGGCACCGGCTCCGCAAGGATTCCTGCGGTGACCAGCGACATGGGGTACGACACCGCCGCGGCCGCGACGATCTGGGCGAACGGGCGGCCGGTCTACGACCGCGGCGAGAACGTCTGCGTCATCGGCGCCGGGGGCAGCGGGCTCGCCGCGATCAAGAATCTCAAGGAACACGGCTTCGGGGTCGACTGCTTCGAGCGGGAGACCGGCGTCGGTGGCGGGTGGAACTGGCGGCACGACCGCAGCCCCGTCTACGCGAGCACGCATCTCATCTCGTCCAAGCCGTTCACCCAGTACCCGGACTTCCCGATGCCCGACTCCTGGCCGGACTACCCGCACCACAGCCAGGTACTGAGCTACCTCGAGCGGTACGCCGACCACTTCGACCTGCGACCGCACATCTGGTTCGGCACCGAGGTGGTCCACGTCGAGCCGGCGCCGGACGGGTACTGGGACGTGACGACCCGGGGCGCCCGGGGCGGGGCCGAGCGCACCGCGCGGTACGCCGCCCTCGTCGTCGCCAACGGGCACAACTGGTCGCCCAAGCGGCCGGCGTACGAGGGCCTCGACGAGTTCCGCGGGCAGGTGATCCACTCGTCGGCGTACAAGGACTCCGCACAGCTGCGCGGCAAGCGGGTCCTCGTGGTGGGTGCCGGAAACACCGGCTGCGACATCGCGGTGGAGGCCGCCCAGCAGGCGGTCCGCTGCTGGCACTCGGCCCGCCGCGGGTACTGGTACGCCCCGAAGTACGCCTTCGGCAAGCCGTCCGACCAGGTGAACGACGTCGTGCTCGCGATGCGGCTGCCACTGCGGCTGCGCCAGTGGCTGTTCCACCGGACGATGCGGATGACCGTCGGCGATCTCACCCGGTTCGGCCTGCCGAAGCCGGATCACCGGATCTACGAGAGCCATCCGGTCGCCAACAGCCAGCTCGTGTACTACCTGGGCCACGGCGCGATCACCCCGGTGCCCGACGTGGTCCGGTTCCACCGCGGTTCGGTCGAGCTGACCAGCGGCGAGCACATCGAGCCGGACCTGGTGGTGCTCGCCACCGGGTACCTGCCCCGGTTCGAGTTCCTGGCGCCGGACGTACTCAGCGCCGACGCGGACGGCCGGCCACGCCTGTTCATGCACATGTTCTCCCGGCGGTACCCCACCTTCGCGGTCGCCGGGCTGCTGCAGCCGGACTCCGGCATCTTCGCGCTCGTGCACTGGCAGACGGTCGCGTTCGCGCGCTGGCTCCGGCTGCGCGACGTCGCGCCGGCCCGCGCGAGTGCGTTCTGGCGGCGGGCGAGCCGGGAGCCCGACCGGCGGTGGACCGATGCCAAGGTGAAGGACTCCACCCGGCACTGGTTCGAGATCAGCCATACCAGGTACCTCCGCGCCCTGGGCAAGACCCTCGACGAGCTGGCGGTGGCGTGGTGACCGAGCGCGTGCGAGTTCTGCGGCCGATGGAGTGGGCGTACCCGGTGCCGGCGGTCCGCCGCGAGGTGCTGGTCGCCACGCCCGAGGTGGACGAGGGGCGGCCGCCGGTCCTGTTCGTACCTGGGTTCGGGCACGGTGCCTGGGCGTTCGCCGAGAACTGGCTCGAACACACGGCCGCCCGCGGGTTCCCGGCGTACACCATGAGCCTGCGCGGGCACGGGCGCAGCGGTACGGCCGGCCGGGTCGGGCTGCGCGCGTACACCCATGATGTGGTCCAGGTGGCGGCGAGCCTGCCGCGCCAGGCGGTGGTGGTGGGCCACGGCGCCGCGGCG
>JAEHDK010000012.1 GCA_016880465.1 Micromonosporaceae bacterium | reverse complement strand
TGTTCTCCGGCTGGGGAGTACGCACGCTGGCCGAGGGAGAGGCCCGGTACAGCCCGATCGGCTACCACGTGGGCACGGTCTGGCCGTTCGACAACTCGTTCATCGCGCTGGGGCTGGCCCGGTACGGCTTCGCCGACGAGGCGGGCCGCATCGCGGAAGGCATGATCGACGCGGCCGAGTTCTTCCGCGGCCGGCTGCCCGAAGCCTTCGCGGGCTATGACCGGTCCCGGACTCAATACCCGGTCCGATATCCGACCGCGTGCAGCCCGCAGGCCTGGTCCACCGGCGCGGTCCTGTTGCTGCTTCGCGCCATCCTCGGGCTGGAGCCCGAGGGCGACCGGCTTAGGGTGCGACCCGCCCTCGCACAGGTGGCCGGCCGCATCGAGCTCACCGGCATCCACGGACGATGGGGCAAGGCCGACGCGGTAGGCAGCCGTGCCCACGACGCACGTGGTGAGCGGCTGCGGGACCGGTACGGCGGATCCGCCCTCACCTAAGGGCTTGTAAGTTGGGCGGATGGCCGATCAGCTCGTTCAGATCGTCGAGTACGACCCGGCCTGGCCGGACCGGTTCGCCGAGCAGCACGGCCAGGTGACCGCGGTGCTCGGTCCCTGGCTGGCCGGACCGGTGGAGCACGTCGGCTCGACCTCGGTGCCCGGCCTGCCCGCAAAGCCGGTCATCGACATGCTGGCCCCGGTCCGCTCGCTGGCGGCTGCCCAGGAGTCGGTGCCGGCACTCGAAGCCGACGGGTGGTGGTTCTGGCCGGAGGACCCCGGTCGGCACTACCGCCTGTGGTTTCTCCGGCCCCGGCCGGACGCGCGAACCCACCACCTGCACGTGATCGAGCACGACGATCGGCATGCCACCGCAGTGCTGGCCTTCCGGGACCTCCTACGTGCCGACCCGACCTTGTGTCGCGACTACGCATGGCTGAAGCACGACCTGGCCCGCCGACACGGCGACAACCGCAACGCGTACACCAACGCCAAGAGCGACTTCGTCGGGCGAGTCCTGCGCGGCGCGGGCATCGAGCCGCCGGTACGGGACCGCCTGCCGGAGTAGGCCGGCCTGGCGTCGGCACGGTTGGTCACCGGCACCGTGACGGTCCCCCGCTCAGTGACACCGAAGGACGGCCACGCGGCTGGTGACGAGAAACTCTCCATGGCTGGCGAAGTGTGCCGCGACTAGCTCGTCTGAGGTGGCCAGGACTTCCGTCCACACCGGACCGGCTCGCAGGCCGACCGCCTCAGGTGGCCAGCTCGCGAGGTAGCCGCTGACGATGGCCGGGGCGCGTACCGGGAATGAGTCGCCCAGCTCGTGCACGTCGACGTCGTCGAACGCGGTGACCAGCAGGTCCCGCGCCGCTCCCGGGTGGAATCGGCGGGTGTCCCAGTCCAGGTCGACCGCAATACCCGCGACCTGGCGAGCGGCCTGCGCCACGATCCGTTTGATCTCCACCGGGTGACCCGGGGCAGTTCGTCGCGATCATTGCCGTGCCGCCTGGGCGCAGGACCCTTCTCAGCTCGGCGATGGCCCGGTCGAGGTTGGGCACGTGGTAGAGCATGTGCAGGCTCAGCACGACGTCAAGGCTCCCGTCGCGGAGCGGCAACGCCTGTGCGTCGGCCACGCCGGTAGGGGCCTGGGCGCAGGCGTGGCGCGCCATTCCCTCGAACAGATCGAGGCCCAGGACCGGCCCGGAGTGGCCACGCCGTCGCAACTCGGCCAGGTAGGCGCCGTTGCCGCAGCCGACGTCTGCGACGATCTCAGTTCCGTGGAGCGTCGCGAGATCGAAAACGATGTCGTGGAGCGCCGGGCCGGTACGCAGCCGCCAGAGCGCCTGGCGAGCCGTCAGGTGCGCGCCGTCGCCGTACTGCTCGCCCAACATGGCCGCGTTGACCATTACCGACTCCTCGCCCATGCGCCCTCCCAGCACCCTCGCCGTCGGTCCAGCCATTCCACCATGGCGCTGACCATCAGGTTTGGTGCTGGACGGGTGTTATGCGCCCACGTCAACCCCGCGCCTAGAGTTGTACTTGAGGTGCTCGATCCCCACCCCGGCCGACGAGGTACCTAAATGAGCTTCAGTTCGGCGGTCCTTGACCCTGCACGGGGGTGGTACGTCCGGAACGCATGCTCGCAGGCCGTGATCGCTGCCGGACCCAAATGTGCGTGACTCACACGTTGAAGCGGAACTCCACCACGTCACGATGGAGATCAACGTTTTAGGCCAGGCCCGAGAACCGCATCCAAGCGGGTTGATGCACGCCTGCGCGAACTCGCCGAGGGACTGACCGCCGCTCCGGTCACCTGCCCCTAGCGCGGGCCGCCTTTCGCATCGCGAGCCACAGCTCGCCCTGCTCGATCGCGTCATCCAGGGCCACGTGCGTATGCCGGGCCGGGCCGAACCAGTCACGCGGCATGGTGCGTTTCGTCGTGCCGCGGAAGTCGGTGCCGAGCACCGCCATCGCAAACGTCTTCAGGTCAAGCGCGGAGTGCGAGTAGGGGCTGCCGCCGGTGAACCGGATGAGGTACCAGTAGACGAACATGAAGTCGTACCCGGCCGGATAACCCACGAACACCGGCTTGCCCGGCAGCGCTTCGAGCCATGTGCGGTACTCGTTCATCGCCGTGCTCGGATCGCGCGGATCGGATCGGCACGCCCGCCACACCTCCGGGTTCTGGTCCCACCAGGCCATCGTGTCCGGATCCGTGATCGCGTCCGGAAGTGTCGCGAGGTTCGCGGTGTACGTACCGAGCATCGTGCCGTCGGCCTCGAACGCGGCGGACGCGAAGCTCAGCATCGAGTATTGGCCGGGGATCGGCCCGTCCGCCTCGATGTCGGTACTCACGTAGATCTCGGCCATGCGCGGACTATAGCCGCGCGGGTTTCGAGCGCCGTACCCAAATTTGTGTGCGGGATTCCGGCAGGAACGGTTGATCCGGTTCAGACGTTGAAGCGGAACTCCACCACGTCGCCGTCCCGCATCACGTAGTCCTTGCCCTCGATGCGCACCTTCCCCGCGGCCTTGGCGGCGGCCATCGAACCGGCGGCCATCAGGTCGTCGTACGAGACGATCTCGGCCTTGATGAACCCGCGCTGGAAGTCGGTGTGGATCACGCCCGCCGCCTCCGGAGCCGTGGCGCCGACGTGGATCGTCCAGGCCCGCGCCTCCTTCGGGCCGGCGGTCAGGTACGTCTGCAGGCCGAGCGTACGGAAGCCGACCCGGACGAGCTGGTCCAGGCCGGGTTCCGGCTGTCCGATGGACTCCAGCAGCTCCCGCGCCTCCTCGGCCGGCAGGTCGGTCAGCTCGGACTCGACCTTGGCATCCATGAAAACCGCCTCGGCTGGGGCCACCAGCGCGCGCAGGTCGTCGAGGAACTCCGCGCTCGCCAGCTCCTCCTCGTCCACGTTGAACACATAGAGGAACGGTTTCGCGGTCAACAGGTGCAGCTCGCGCAGCTCGGCGACGTCGATATCGGCGGTCGCGGCGCCGGCGTACAACGTCGTACCCCCGTCGAGGAGGCGGGCGGCGTCGGACGCGGCGGCGAGCGCGGCCGCCCGGTCCTTGCGGAGCTTCGCCTCCTTCTCCAGGCGCGGTACGGCCCGCTCCAGCGTCTGCAGGTCGGCGAGGATCAGTTCCGTGTTGATCGTCTCGATGTCGTCGGCCGGCGAGATCTTGCCATCGACGTGGGCGACGTTCGGGTCGGAGAACGCACGGACGACCTGGCAGATCGCGGTGGACTCGCGGATGTTCGCGAGGAACGCGTTGCCCCGCCCCTGCCCCTTCGAGGCGCCCCGGGCCAGCCCAGCGATGTCCACGAAGGACACCGGGGCCGGTACGACGCGCGCGGAGCCGTAGAGTTCCGCCAGCCGGTCGAGCCGCGCGTCCGGCAGCCCGACGACGCCGACGTTGGGCTCGATCGTCGCGAACGGGTAGTTCGCGGCGAGAACCGTGTTGCGGGTGAGGGCGTTGAACAGCGTGCTCTTGCCGACGTTCGGCAGGCCGACGATCCCGATCGAGAGTTGAGCCACGTTGACGCAGTCTACGTGGCCCGGCCCGGCGCGCCGAGCCGCGCCAAACCCGCCGCGCCCGCGCCGAACCGTCGCGTCCGATTTCCGCGAGCCGCGGCGCCATATCCAGGGCATCATCGACGGCGTGGAGCTTGATTTCGAGCGGTGCTACCGGGCGGTGGACAGCCGCGACGCGAGGTTCGACGGCTGGTTCGTGACGGCCGTCACGTCGACCCATATCTACTGCCGCCCGTCCTGCCCGGCGATCACGCCGAAGCGGCAGAACGTACGGTTCTACCCGTCCGCGGCGGCCGCTCAGCGCAACGGTTTCCGGGCCTGCCGGCGGTGCCGGCCGGACGCCGCACCCGGATCCCCGCAGTGGGACGTACGGGCCGACGCGGTGGGCCGCGCGATGCGGCTGATCGGCGACGGCGTCGTCGACCGCGAGGGCGTGCCCGGGCTGGCCCGCCGGCTCGGGTACACGCAGCGCCACCTGCACCGGATGCTGGCCGCGGAGCTGGGCGCGGGCCCGCTCGCGCTCGCCCGGGCCCAGCGCGCCCAGACCGCGCGCATCCTCGTCGAGACCACCGACCTGAGCCTCGCGGAGATCGCGTTCGCCGCCGGCTTCGGCTCGGTACGGCAGTTCAACGACACGGTCCGCGAGGTGTACGCGGTCGCGCCGTCCGACCTGCGTGCCGCAGCCAAGATCAAACCGGACGCGGGTGGCCCGCGCGGCGCGGGTACGATAGCCGTCCGCCTCGCGTACCGGCCCCCGCTGCACGCCGATGCGCTGCTCGCGTTCTTCGGCAGCCGTACGGTGCCCGGGGTGGATGAAGTCGTCGACGGCGCGTACCACCGCACGTTGCGGCTGCCGCACGGCGCCGGCGAGGCGGCCCTCGTGCCGCGCGACGGGTACGTGGCCGCGACCTTGAAGCTCACCGACGTGCGGGACCTCGCGCCGGCCGTGGCTCGCTGCCGCCGGCTGTTCGACCTCGACGCCGACCCGGTGGCCGTGGACGGCACCCTCGCCGAGGACCCGGCGCTCGCGCCGCTCGTCGCGAAGGAGCCCGGCATCCGGGTGCCCCGGGCGGTCGACGGCTTCGAGATCGCGCTACGGGCAATCGTCGGCCAGCAGATCTCGGTGGCCGGAGCGTGCCGCGTGCTGGCGAAGCTCGTGGCCGGCGCGGGCGGACCCGGACTCCCGGACGCCGCGGCCGTACTCGCCGCGCCGGACGACGCGTTCGCCATGCCGGCCGCCCGGCGCCGTACGATCCGCGATCTCGCCGCGGCCGTCGCAGCGGGCAGCATCGACCTGGACGGCGGTACGGATCGGGTCGAGGTCGAGCGCGCCCTCGTGGCGATCGGCGGCATCGGGCCGTGGACCGCCGGTTACGTGGCGCTACGCGCGCTCGGCGACCCGGACGTGTTCCTGCCGACCGATCTCGGGGTCCGCCGTGGCGCTCAGGCGCTCGGCCTGCCCAGCGACCCGACCCGCCTTGACCGACACGCCGCACGGTGGCGCCCGTGGCGCAGCTATGCCGTGCTGAGACTCTGGAGAGCCGGATGAACACCGCTACCGTACCCACGCCCGTCGGTCCCCTCACGATCGTCGCCAGCGACGTCGGCGAGGTCCTCGCCGCCGGGTTCACCACCGACGTGACAACGCTCCTTTCCCTCGTACACCCGAGCCTGCGTGGTGAACCGCGACCGCGCGCGGACCTCGGCCCGATCACCGACGCTGTGGTGTCCTATCTGGACGGTGACCGGACCGCGCTCGACCCGGTGCCGGTCCGGCAGCACAGCGGCGGCGGCTTCCTCGGCGCCGTCTGGGAGGCGCTGCGCGAGGTGAAGCCGGGGCACCCGGCCACCTACACCGACCTGGCCGCGCTGGCGGGCCGGCCCGCGGCGGTCCGCGCGGCGGCGCAGGCCTGTGCGCGCAACGCGGCCGCCCTTTTCGTGCCGTGCCACCGCATCGTGCGCACCGACGGGACGCTCGGCGGCTACCGCTGGGGGCTTCCCGTGAAGCGCTGGCTGCTGGCCCACGAGCAGGGCGGGTGAGAAAAAGCTCGATGAGAATCGGGTGACCCAGCAGGTAACGTCGCGGTGTGCCCTCACCCCGTTACGCCGCTGCGCACAACCTGTGGCGGTTGCGCCGCTATGTCCTGCCTTACTACGGCCAGATGGCCTGGCTGCTCGGCGCGGCGGCCGCCTCCACCGGGGCGAGCATCCTCGTCCCGCTCGTGGTGCAACGGGTCGTCGACGGTCCGGTGCGGCGCGGGGACAGCTCCGGTCTGCTCCTGCTCGGGGCGCTGGCGCTGCTGCTAGGGCTCCTCGAAGCATCGATGATTTTCATTCGGCGATGGGTGCAGTCCAGCTCGGCGCTCGGCATGGAGGCGGCGATCCGCCGGGACATCTACGCCCACCTGCAACGGTTGCCGATCGCCTTCCACGACCGCTGGCAGTCCGGGCAGCTGCTGTCGCGCGCGACGAGCGACCTGGGGGTTATCCGACGGTTCTTGTCATTCGGACTGATTTTCCTGGTTATTAACGTCGCGACCTTCATCACGGTCGTGGCGTTGTTGCTCCATCTGTACTGGCCGCTCGGCGTCCTCGTCGCGGTGATGTCCGTGCCGCTGTTCTTCGCCAGCCGCAGCTTCACCCGGCGCTACATCAAGGCCTCCCGCCAACTGCAGGACGAGCAGGGCGACCTGGCCACTCTCATCGAGGAGTCGGCGCTCGGCGTGCGGCTCATCAAGTCGTTCGGGCGGCGCGCGTACATGGCCCGCCGGTTCGCGGCCAGCACCAAGCAGGTGCACGACACCGCGGTCGGCAAGGCCCGGCTGTTGGCCCGCTCCTGGGCGCAGTTCGACCTCGTACCCAATGCCACGCTGGCCGCGGTCCTCGTCGCCGGCGCCACCGCGGTCGCCACCGGACGGCTCAGCCTCGGTGGGCTGGTGGCCTTCATCTCGCTGCAGGTCATGCTCGTCTGGCCGATCGACGCGCTCGGCTGGATCATCGCCAACGCGCAGGAGGCGATGACCGCGGCCGACCGCATCTACGAGGTGCTGGACACCGAGCCGTCCATTGTGGACAAACCGGGTGCCCGGGCCATCGGGTCCGCCGGCAGCGCCGGCCAGCTGCGCTTCGAGGGTGTCCAGTTCGCCTTTCCGGGTACGGCGGAACTGGTGCTGGGCAGGATCGACCTGGAGATCCGGCCGGGCGAGACGGTGGCGATCGTCGGCGCCACCGGGTGCGGCAAGACGACGCTGGCCTCGCTCGTCCCGCGGCTGTACGACGTGACGGCCGGCCGTATCACGCTCGACGGCCACGACATCCGCGACATCGAGCTGGCCACTCTGCGCCGGGTCGTCGCCGTGGCCTTCGAGGAGCCGACGCTGTTCTCCATGTCGGTGCGGGAGAACCTGACCCTCGGCCGGGCGGACGCGACCGACGAGGAGATCGCCGAAGCGCTCTGGGTGGCCCAGGCCGAGTTCGTCTACGACCTGCCCTGGAGCATCGCGACCCGGGTCGGCGAGCAGGGCCTGTCGCTGTCCGGCGGGCAGCGGCAGCGGCTGGCGCTCGCCCGGGCGGTGCTCGGCAAGCCGCGGGTGCTCGTCCTGGACGACCCGCTGTCCGCGCTGGACGTGCACACCGAGGCCCTCGTCGAGGAGGCGCTGGCCCGGGTGCTGCGCGGCACGACCGCGCTGCTCGTCGTCCACCGGCCGTCCACGGTGGCGCTGGCCGACCGGGTGGCGCTGTTGCAGGACGGGGTGATCGCGGCGATCGGTACGCACGCCGAGCTGCTCGCCACCGTCCCGGCGTACCGCGCGGTGCTGTCGCAAGAGGCCGGGGCGCGCGCGTGACGGTGCGAAGCGAGGTACGAGCGTGAGCGTGGATGTCGACACGTGGCGCGGTGTCGCCACCGAGGAGGACGCCGACCGTACCGCCGCCGAGGCGTCCGACGCCGCGGCGGTGGTCCGGCTGCGGGCCAGCTCGCGACGGCTGCTCGGGTCGCTGTTGCGGCCGCACCGGCGGCTCATCGCCCTGATGGTGTTCCTGCTGCTCCTGCAGAACGCGGCCGGCATGGCCGGGCCGTACCTGGTCAAGCTCGGCATCGACCGGGGCATCCCGCCGCTGGCCCAGGCGCACGACGCGGGCGTGCTGCTCGCGGTGAGCATCGCGTTCGCGGTCGCGATAGGCGCGGAGTACCTCGGCAAGCGCGGCTTCCTGACCCTGTCCGGACGCATCGGGCAGGCGGTCCTGCTGGACCTGCGCCGGCGCGTGTACGACCACTTCCAACGCCTGTCGATCGGGTTCCACGAGCGGTACACGTCGGGCCGGGTCGTCTCCCGGCTGACCTCCGACATGGACTCGATCGCCGAGCTGGTCGACGGCGGCATCGACGACCTGGTGCTCGCCGGGCTGTCGGTGATCTCGGTGGCCGGGATCCTGCTGTGGCTCGATCCGCCGCTGGCCGCGGTGACGCTGCTCTCCTTCCCGTTCCTGCTCGCCCTGTCCCGCTGGTTCCAGCGCGCGTCGTCGGTCGCGTACCGGCGGACCCGGGAGGCGATCGCGCTGGTGATCGTCCACTTTGTCGAGTCGCTCGGCGGGATCCGCGCGGTGCAGGCGTTCCGCCGGGAGCCGCGGAACCAGGAGATCTTCGACGCGGTCAACGACAACTACCGCGAGGCCAACCTGAGGGCGTTCCGGTTGATCGCCATCTTCGCGCCGGGCATCAAGGTGATCGGCAACGTGACGATCGCGGTCGTCCTCACCTACGGCGGGTACCGCGTCCTCGACGGGCACATCGAGGTCGGCGTGCTCGCCGCGGTCCTGCTGTACCTGCGCCGGTTCTTCGAGCCCATGCAGGAGCTGTCCCAGTTCTACAACGCGCTGCAGTCGGCCACCGCGGCGCTGGAGAAGCTGTCCGGCGTGCTCTCCGAGGAGCCGGCCGTCCCCGAGCCGGTCACGACGACCGCCCTGCCGGCCGGCGGCTCCCAGGGCGAGCTGCGGTTCGCCGCGGTCAGCTTCGGGTACCGCCCCGACCGGCCCGTACTGCACACGCTGGACCTGCACATCCCCGCCGGCCAGACGCTCGCCGTGGTCGGCGCGACCGGGGCCGGCAAGTCGACGATCGCCAAGCTGGTCGCGCGCTTCTACGACCCGGTCACGGGCGCCGTCACGCTCGACGGCGTCGACCTGCGCGAGCTCACCGACGCCGAGCTCCGCCGCGCGGTCATCATGGTGACCCAGGAGAACTACCTCTTCTCCGGTACGGTCGCGGAGAACATCGGCTTCGGCCGGCCGGACGCCACCCGCGGCGAGATCGAGGAGGCGGCCCGCGCGATCGGCGCGCACGAGTTCATCGCCGCGTTGCCGGGTGGCTACGACACCGACGTACACAAGCGCGGCGGCCGGTTGTCGGCCGGCCAGCGGCAGCTGGTCGCGTTTGCCCGGGCCTTCCTCGCCGATCCGGCCGTCCTCATCCTCGACGAGGCGACGTCCTCTTTGGACATTCCCTCCGAGCGGCTGGTCCAGCGGGCGCTGCGCACGATCCTGTCCGGCGCGTCCAGCGGCGCGCCGCATGGGCGGACCGCCATCGTCATCGCGCACCGGCTGTCCACCGTCGAGATCGCCGACCGGGTGCTCGTGCTGGAGGGCGGCCGGACCGTGGAGGACGGCCCGCCCGGGCAACTGGTCGCGGCCGGCGGCCGGTACGCCGTCCTGCACCAGCAGTGGCGCGACAGCCTGAGCTGACGGAGTGCGGCACGGCCAGCGCCCGGCGCGGCGGCTAATTGCGGTCGCTCACCGGCCGGCCCGTTCGTACGATCAGTGGCATGGATACGGTGCGTAGTAGGCGCGCCGCTCTCCCCGAGCGCCCGACGCTGGACGGGCTGGAGGAGAAGTGGTCCCGCCGGTGGCAGGAGGCGGGCACGTACGCGTTCGACCGGTCGACGGACCGCGCCGGCGTATACGCGATCGACACTCCCCCGCCGACCGTATCCGGACTGCTCCACATCGGACACGTGTTCTCGTACACGCACACCGACATCGTCGCGCGCTACCAGCGGATGCGCGGGCGGGCGGTGTTCTACCCGATGGGCTGGGACGACAACGGCCTGCCGACCGAGCGCCGGGTGCAGTACGCGTACGGGGTGCGCTGCGACCCGTCGCTGCCGTACGACCCGCAGTTCGGGGCGGCCGGGCTGGAACCGCCCGACGAGCCCGCCGACCCGCCCGTGGCGATCTCCCGGCGCAACTTCATCGAGCTGTGTGCCGAGATGACGCGCCGCGACGAGGTGGCGTACGAGGAGATCTGGCGCCGGCTCGGGCTCTCGGTCGACTGGTCGTACACGTACACGACGATCGGCCCCGAGGCGCGGATCGCCGCGCAGCGGATGTTCCTGCGCAACCTGGCCCGCGGCGAGGCGTACCAGGCCGAGGCGCCGACGCTCTGGGACGTGACGTTCGGGACCGCGGTCGCGCAGGCCGAGCTCGAGGACCGGGAGCGGCCGGGCGCCTACCACCGGTTGCGGTTCCACGGGCCGGCGGGCCCGGTGTACGTCGAGACCACCCGCCCCGAGCTGCTGCCGGCCTGCGTCGCGCTGGTGTGCCATCCGGCGGACGAGCGGTACGCGGCACTCGTCGGGCGTACCGTCCGCACCCCGCTGTTCGACGTGCCGGTCCCGGTGCGGGCGCACGAGCTGGCCGACCCGGCGAAGGGTACCGGGCTCGCGATGGTCTGCACCTTCGGTGACCTCGCGGACGTGACCTGGTGGCGCGATCTCGATCTGCCCGCCCGGGTGGTGATCGGGCGGGACGGGCGGCTGCTCGCCGCGGCACCGTCCCCGGTGGCCCCCGCGGGGTACGCCCCGCTGGCCGGGCTGCCGGTGCCGGCCGCCCGCAAGCGGATCGCCGCGCTGCTCGCGGACTCGGGCGACCTCGCCGGCGAGCCGCGGCCGATCTGCCATCCGGTGAAGTTCTACGAGAAGGGCGAGCACCCGCTGGAGATCGTGGCGACCCGCCAGTGGTACCTGCGCAACGGCGGCCGCGATCTCGACCTGCGGGCCGCGCTGCTGGCCCGGGGTGGCGAGCTGCGCTGGGTGCCGGAGCACATGCGGCACCGGTACGAACACTGGGTCAACGGGCTGACCGGCGACTGGCTGGTCTCCCGGCAACGGTTCTTCGGCGTGCCGATCCCGGTCTGGTACCGGCTGCGCGCCGACGGGTCGCCCGACTACGACGCGCCGCTCACCCCGCCCGAGTCACGGCTGCCGGTCGACCCGTCGTCCGACACCCCGGACGGCTTCACCGAGGCGGACCGCGGCCGGCCGGGCGGTTTCGCCGGCGAGCCCGCCGTGTTCGACACCTGGGCGACGTCGTCGGTGTCGCCGCAGATCGTGGGCGGCTGGGCGCGGGACGAGGACCTGTGGGCCCGGGTGTTCCCGATGGACCTACGGCCCCAGGGCCACGAGATCATCCGTACCTGGCTGTTCGGCTCGATCGTGCGCGCCCACCTGGAGCACGACGGGCTGCCCTGGCGTACCGCCGTGCTCTCGGGCTGGATCCTCGACCCGGACCGCAAGAAGATGTCGAAGTCCATCGGCAACGTGGTGACGCCGAGCGACCTGCTCGTGCGGCACGGGTCGGACGCGGTGCGGCACTGGGCCGCGTCCGGACGGCCCGGCACCGATGTCGCGTTCGACGAGCAGCAGATGAAGGTCGGCCGCCGGCTGGCGACCA
>JAEHDK010000569.1 GCA_016880465.1 Micromonosporaceae bacterium | reverse complement strand
GGGGGCGACCACGACGACGCGGCGCGCGCCCGCGGCGAGGTCGGCGTTGGTGGGCGTACGCATGCCGCCGTCGATGTACCGGCGCCCGTCGATGGTCACCGGCGGCCACACGCCGGGCACCGCGCAACTGGCGCCGACCGCGTCGACAAGCCCGACCGGTCCGCTGTTCTCGAACACCACGGCCTCACCCGACTCGGCGTCCACCGCGGTGATCTGCAGCGGCCGGGCCGGCCATTCGGTGATCCGCAGCCGTGACGCGATGATCGCGCGCCGCTGTGTCTCGGACACCGTACGTGCGCGCAGTGCCGCGCGGCCGATCCGGGCCCGGGCCCGGCGCGGATCGCGGTGCCGCAGGTAGGCCCAGCCCCACCCGGCGATGACGCCGGCGCCGATCTGCGCCGCGGTCTCCCCTCCCGGCCCGGCGAGCTGGTCGGCGTACAGCTGCGCGAGCGCGGTGCCGCTGGACACCTGGACGGCCACGACGGATCCGGCCGACGTACCGATGATGAGATCCGCGGTCGTCAGGTCGACCCCGGCCTCGGCGAGTCCGGTGAGAAGGCCGAGCTCCCAGGCCACGCCGGTGACGCCGCCACCGCCCAGTACCAAGGCACGTTCCATCATGGAGATCAGGCTACGGCGTCGTCCGTGTGTTAACGTCCGGCTGGGCACAGCTATCAGCTGCCATCGATTAACTCGGGGTAACGAGGGAGTCGCTATGAGGCGCCTCGCGAGGATCCTGCTGGTCGCGGTCATGCTCCCGCTCGCCGTCCCGCCGCTACCGGCCGCCGCCGCGGCTGTGCCGCCGGCCGGGGCCGGTGTCACGGTCACGCTGGTCACTGGCGACCGGGTCACGGTCGACGCGACGGGCGGACAGCCGACCGCCCGCATCGAGCCGGCCGACCGGCCGGGCCGGCGGGTCAGCTTCGCGACCTGGTACGCCGGCGGCGACCTGCGGGTGCTGCCGAGCGACGTGGCCCGACTGGTGCCGGGCACCCTCGATCCCCGGCTCTTCGACGTGTCCGCGCTGATCCGGGCGGGGTACGACGACCGTTCGGCGACCAGCATCCCGCTCATCGTCCGTCGCCCGGCCGGCCTGTCCGCCACCGCGGACAGTCCACTGCGGACGGTCCGGGCGCTGCCCAGCATCGGCGCGGCGGCCGTACGGCTGCCGAAGGCCTCGGCGGCCCGGTGGGGCGCCCAGCTGGCATCGATCGGTGGCGCGCCGGGAGCGCTCGCCGCACCGAGCGCCGTCTGGCTCGACGCGCCGGTCCACGCGAGGTCCAGCTCGCCGGCCGTGGTCACCGGGTACCAGTCCGCCCCGGCCGACCCGATCGGCCGGCTCGACGACAACCTGCGGCAGATCGGCGCGCCGGACGCCTGGGCCGCGGGCCTGTCCGGGGCCGGCGTCCGGGTCGCCGTCCTGGACACCGGGGTGGACGCCACGCACCCCGACCTCGCCGGGAGGGTCGTCGCCGCGGCGAACTTCACCGACAGCCCGGACGTGACCGACCACAATGGACACGGTACGCACGTTGCCTCGATCGTCGGCGGCTCCGGCGCGGCCGCGGGCGGCGAACGGCGGGGCGTCGCGTTCGACGCCGCCCTGCTGTCCGGCAAGGTGCTGGGCGACGACGGCGTCGGGCCGTCCTCCGCGATCATCGCCGGGATGGAGTGGGCGATCGGCGAGGGTGCCCGCATCGTCAACCTCAGCCTCGGCTCCGACGCACCGACCGACGGCCAGGACCCGTTGAGCCTCGCGGTCAATGCGCTCAGCGCGGCGCACGGGGTGCTCTTCGTCGCCAGCGCGGGCAACTCCGGCCCGGGTGCCGGTACGGTCGGCGCGCCGGGCGCGGCCGACGCCGCCCTCACCGTCGGCGCGGTCGACCGCCGGGACCGGCTCGCCGACTTCTCCAGTCGCGGGCCGCGGCTGGGTGACAGCGCCATCAAGCCCGACCTCGCCGCGCCGGGCGTGGACATCATCGCCGCCCGGGCCACCGGCACCTCGCTCGGCGACCCGGTGTCCGCCCGGTACACCCGGCTCAGCGGTACCTCCATGGCGGCCCCGCACGCCGCGGGTGCCGCCGCGCTGCTCGCCCAGCTACATCCACAGTGGACGGCAGAGCGGCTCAAGGCAGCCCTCGTCGGTACGACCGCCGCGGCCGGGTTCGGGGTGTTCGACGGCGGGTCCGGCCGGCTCGACCTGCCCACGGCGGTCCCCCAGCAGCTGCTCGCCGCACCTGCCGCGGCGGGCTTCGGGTTCGTGAGCTACCCGCAGGCCGGGCTCCCGCCCAGGACGCAGCAGCTCACGCTGACCAATACCGGCGGCGCGCCGGTGACCGTGGAGCTGACCGCCTCGCTGCGCACACCGCGGGGCCACCCGGCGCCGGCCGGCATGCTGTCGGTGAGCCCGGCGCGGATCACCGTGCCGGCCGGCGGCACCGCCACCGCGACCGTCGAGCTCGCGGTGGCGCTCGGCGGCTTCGGGGCGTTCGGCGGCACCGTCGTGGCCACCACGGCGGGCCTACCGGCGCTGCGCGTACCGGTCGGGGTGGTCAAGGAGTCCACCCGGTACCTGGTGCACCTGCGGGCCCTCGACCGGGCCGGCAACGCCCCGGTCGACACGCTCGCGACGCTGGTCAACCTCACCGACGTCACCGCGTCGCCGCCGGCTCCCGTCCTGCTCAGCGGCGGCGAGGCCACGGTACGGCTCGTCCCCGGCAGCTACGTCGTGACGGCCGCGATCCCCACGGTCGAACCCGGCGGCGGCGGTGGTGACGACAGCTCGGTCGCCGACGTGGTCACGTCCGTGGCCATCAGCACGCTTGCCGACGTCGCGGTGGACCGCGACCGCGAGGTCGTGCTCGACGCCGCCGCGGCGGTACCGCTCACCGCCCGGGTGTCCGGTGTGGACACCGTACCCGCCGACGTGCGCGTGTTCGTGGCCGTCCGGGACCCCGCCGGCAACGGCTTCGTGTTGGGGTACGACACGAGCGCGCAGGACGTGGTCGAGGGCAAGCTCCTGGTCCAGCCCACCGAACCGGTACGGCAGGGTGCGCTCGAGCTGTCCAGCAAGTGGCGGTTGGACACGGTCGGCGGCGGACCCACGTACGACCTGGTGTTCGCCGGGCCGCGGTTCCCGGCCGTGCTCGACTACGTGGCCGACCCGCGCGATCTGGCCCGCATCAAGGACACCTACCGCGCCCCGCTGGTGCCGATCGAGTACCGCGAGGCCCGGTTCGTGTTCACCGACCTGAACCCGGTCAGCGTGGCGGTACCGCAGCCGGTACCCGGCACCGCGCCGGTCGAGCGGTCGGAGTACCTCACCGGTGGATCGGCGTACTCCTGGTTCCAGTGCGCCACGGTCGTCGTGCCGGACGCGGGCGGCGTAGGCGACTACTGCCAGGCGCCCGCGGCGTACCGTGCCCGGTCCACCGTGGAGCACGGCTGGTTGCGCGCGCCACTGCGTACCACCGTCGGCGTCTTCCGCTCGGCGACCACCCTGCAGATCGGCATGAACGACCTGGCCGACGACGCCGGGCACGCCGGCTCGATATCCGGGTTCGTGTTCGCCCACCGGTCGTTCGTGCTGTACCGCAACGGTGTGCTGCTCGCCGAAGGGACCGATCCGCTCGGCGTCCGGCGGGTGCCGGACGGCCCGGCGGTGTTCCGCCTCACCCGTACCCTGGAGCTGCCGCCGGACCTGCTCCCGGTGTCGACCCGCGTCGAGTCGAGCTGGACCTTCGCCGCCACGCCACCGGCCGCCGGCAAGCCGGCGGTGGCGGTGCCCGTCGTGGACGCCGCGGTGCACGTGCCGGTCGACGCCGGGAACCGGGTGCCCGCCGGCGTGCCGCTCGCTGTCGAGGTGGACGCCAGCCAAGGCGCCACCGTCTCCCTGGCACTGTCCACAGACGACGGTCTCAGCTGGACGTCGGTGGCACTGCACCGGCACGGGGACGACGCCTACCAGGCGACCGTACCCGCGGAGCTGCTCGTCGCCGGCGGACTGGTGTCCATCCGGATGATCGCCACCGACCCGGCCGGGAACCGCACCGAACAGTTGATCCTGCGTGCTTTCGGGGTGCAGCAGCTGGCGTGAGCGACCGACGTCCGGTACCCGGCGCGGCTACCGGCCTACCGCAACGGCGTACGGACGAGCCAGATCTGCAGCCCGAAGCGCTGCGTGCCGTCCGCCGTGACGACGAGTACGCGGTCGACCGCAGCGGCCTGCGCGGCACGGCAGAGCCGGTCGAGCAGTGAGCCGACCGTCTCGTCCGCCGCCGTACCCACGATGGGGCAGTCCCGCGCGCCGATCCGGGCGATATGCGCGCGCAGGCGGGGGTCGACGAGCGCCCGGACGAAGGCGGAGCTGACGGCGAGAGCCGCCGGCGGCGGCGGCGCGGGAGTCGTCATGGCGGTGACCGTAGGGCGCGCGGCCCGACCGGGGAACCCCGGCCGGCGGGGATTGTGGCCCGCGTACCGTCGTCCGGGCCAGGCTCGCACTGACGCGGTACATACCGATGGTCGGCGCCAGACTCCCCGTGATCATGAACTTCCGGAACCGCCGCCCCTCAGGCGAGCGTGGCGAGCGCCCGGCCGGCGAGGCTGAGCCCGCCGAGCAGGACCAGCGCCGCTGTCGCCGTCGGCGCGATCCGGGGCAGCCGCGCCGCCCACGAGGCAAACCGGCCGGTACGCCGCCGGCGCCGGGCCCACCGCTCGCGCAGCCGGATCAGCAGCAGGCCGGCCGCGGTCAGCGTCGCCGCCATGCCTACGCCGTAGCCGAGCACGAGCAGGATGCCGAAGCCGGTACGGCCGAGTCCGATCGCGCCCAGCAGGACGACGAGCGCCGACGGGCTGGGCACGAGCCCGCCGGCGACGCCGATGCCGAGAGTGCTCAGCCGGCTCGGCCGGCCGGGCAGGTGGCGGTGCCCCTGCGAGAGGCCGCGCCCGAGGTCGTGGCCGTGCACGTGGGCGTGGGCGTGGTCGTGGCCGTGCACGTGGGCGTGGGCGTGGCCGTGTCCGTGATCGTGGCCGTGGTCGGCTGCGTGATCGTGGCCGTGGTC
>JAEHDK010000568.1 GCA_016880465.1 Micromonosporaceae bacterium | reverse complement strand
CTTGACCCAGGTGGCCTGGCCGGCGACGACGAGGGCGACCGCGTCGCAGGCCGCCGCCAATGCCTGGTTTGCGGCGCCGACCTGGTCGACGAACGCGCGGTCGGGCGCGGTGGGCGGCACGACCGACAGACCGACCTCCGGGGATACGACCACGAGCCGGGCGGCACAGGCCCGCACCGCCTCGACCAGCTCGGCCACCGCGGCGGCCAGCGCGTCCGGGCCGCGGTCGAGCTGGGCGGTCACCCACCGGCCCAGATCGTCGACGAGCAGTACCTCGCCGGGTTGCGCACCGGCGATCAGTACGGCCAGCCGCCCGGACTCCGCCGCCACCTCGTCGAGGCCGGTCTGGAGGTGCCGCACCGCCGGGCCGCCGACCAGGGATCTCGCGAACGCCGACTTGCCCGATCGGATCCCGCCGAGCACCAGGGCCGTGCTCCACCCGCCACGCGACATGTCCGTACCTTATTTGGCGCCGACTACGCTGGGGTACGCACGGCGGGCCAGATCGAAGGGAGTTGCTCGATGGGGTGGAGCTGGCGGTACGAGGACGCCGCGGGGGCGCCGGCAGGTGGGCCCGCGGAGACGTTCGCGAGCCAGGCCGACGCGGAGTCCTGGATCGGCCAGACCTGGCGGGAGCTGGCCGGCAACGGTGTGGCCACCGTCACGCTGGTCGAGGACGAGCGCACCGAGTACCGGATGAGCCTCGGACCCGCGGACAGCTGATGGGCTACCAACGACCCTACGGGCGCCGCCTCGTCTTCGGTATGCCGCGCGAGGCGTTCCGGCCGAGCGCCATCTTCCTGTGCGTGCTCGCGCTGTTCATCACGAGCGGCTGGATGGCCTGGGGCTCGTACGGCAACGCGACGGTCAACGCGGTGCTGTTCATCGTGTCCGGCTGGATCGTGTCGCTGTGCCTGCACGAGTACGCACACGCGGTAGTCGCCTACCGGGCCGGCGACATCGGGGTGGCCGACCGCGGCTACCTGACCCTGAACCCGCTCAAGTACACCCATCCGGTGCTGTCGATCGTGCTGCCGGTCGTGTTCATCCTGCTCGGCGGCATCGGCCTGCCGGGCGGCGCGGTCTGGGTCGACCGGCACGCCATCCGGGGCGGGCGGGTGACCGACACGCTGATCAGCGCGGCGGGCCCGGCGATGAACGTGGTGTTCACGCTGCTCCTCATCATTCCGTTCGCGATCGGCGTCGATGTGGGGGCGCACCTCAACTTCTGGGCCGGCGTGGCGTTCCTGGCCTTCCTCCAGCTCACCGCGAGCCTGCTGAACCTGCTCCCGATCCCGGGGGTGGACGGCGGGAACATGGTGTTCCCCTGGCTCAGTCCACAGTGGAAGCGCGGGTTCAACCACGTCGCACCGTACGGCATGCTGCTCCTGTTCGCGCTGCTCTGGAGCGGCCGGGGGAACCTGTACTTCTTCCGGGCCGTGTTCGCCGTCGGCGACCTGCTGGGCCTGCCTCCCCCGCTGTACGCGGCCGGGTACGACCTCGTGCGCTTCTGGTCCTTCTAGCCCGGCCGGCAGCGGCGCGCCGCGCGGCGGCCCGGCGTGCGGCCGGGCCACCGCGGCCCGTCACTCGCGCATCTGCAGGCTGTCCGTCTTGCCCGGGTCGCGCTCGACGATCGGGTCGAGGATGTCGTCGATCGCCTTGAGTACGGCGGGGTCGAGCCGTACGCCGGCCGCCTGCACGTTGTCGTGCACCTGCTCGGGTCGCGTCGCGCCGACGATCGCAGAGGCGACGTTCGGGTTCTGCAGGACCCAGGCGAACGCGAGCTGGGCCATTGAGAACCCGGCCTGCTCGGCGATCGGCTTGAGCTGCTGCACCTTGGTGAGCACGGTGTCGTTCAGGTAGCGGCGGATGAACGCGGCGCCGGACTTCTCGTCCGTGGCGCGGGACCCGGCCGGCGGCGGCTGGCCCGGCTCGTACTTGCCGGTCAGGACGCCCTGCGCGATCGGCGACCAGACGATCTGGCTGATGCCGAGCTGCTCGCAGGTCGGCACCACGTCGGACTCGATGACCCGCCACAACATCGAGTACTGCGGCTGGTTGGAGATCAGCGAGACGTTCAGCTCGGTGGCGAGCCGGTGCGCCTGGCGGATCTCGTTCGCACCCCACTCCGAGACGCCGACGTAGAGCACCTTGCCGGCCCGGACGAGGTCGGCCGCCGCGACCATCGTCTCCTCCAGCGGAGTCGTCCAGTCGTACCGGTGGAACTGGTAGAGATCCACGTAGTCGGTCTGTAGCCGGCGCAGCGAGCCGTCGATCGACTCCATGATGTGCTTGCGGGACAGCCCCCGGTCGTTGCGCCCGGGACCGGTCGGCCAGAAGACCTTCGTGAAGATCTCCAGTCCCTCCCGGCGCTGCCCCTTCAGCGCGCGGCCGAGGACGGCCTCGGCCCGGGTGGCCGCGTAGACGTCGGCGGTGTCGAAGGTGGTGATGCCGGCGTCGAGGGCGGCCCGTACGCACGCGTCGGCCTGCTCCTCCTCGACCTGCGAGCCATGCGTGATCCAGTTGCCGTACGAGATCGCGCTAATGCTCAGGCCGGACCGGCCAAGTCGTCGAAACTCCATGCCGCGACCCTATCGGGCCGCTCCGAGCTGCGTTCACAGCACCGGCTTGGTGTCCGCCAGCAGCCGGTCGATCTCGTCGATCACCGCGGTACGGCTGGAGTGGGTCAGGTCGATCAACGGCCGGCCGGTCCGGTCGAGGGCGCCCCACCGGCCGGTCGCGTCACTGATGAGGAACGCCACCGGATGGATCACCACGGCCGGGTGTACCGGCGGGACGAGCAGCTTGCCCGTGCGGTCCACCACGCCCTTGCGGCCGTTCAGCTCCGCCACGCACAGACCCTCGTCGGTGAAGCCGTCGATGTACCGCCCGTCGGTCAGCGAGGTCGGGAACCCGTCGTACTCGAACTTGACGACGACCCGGCCCATCTTGTCCACCGCGCCCCAGCGGCCGTGCTTGCGGACCGCCGCGATGCCCCGCCGGAACGGGCGTACGTCGTCGAAGCCGGTCGAGATCGCCACCCGGCCGACCTGGTCTATCGCCATCCAGGCGCCGGCACCGTCACGGGATACCCAGGCGAGCCCGTCGGCGAAACTGCTCACCCCGAGCAGACCGAAGCTCGCCGGTACGAGCGTCGTGCCGGTTTCGTTGATGAGCTCCCAGGTCTCGTTCTCCGGCCGGCGTACCCAGGCCACCCCGTCCCGGAACGGCTGCACGTCCGCGTACCCGGCACCGATCTTGGTAGCCCCGGCCGCGTCCACGTACCCCCACCGCCGGGAGTGCTCGTCGTACGCCGGGGTCGGCGGCTTGCGCAGTTGGAGGATCTCCTCGCGCGGGCGCGGGTACGGCCCCCACCCGTTCTCGGCGACCTTGCGGAACACCGCGTCCAGGGCCACCTCGGTCTGCGCGACGAGATCCGGGTCCTCGACCTTGCGCAGCTCGAGTGCCCGCTCGAACTGGTTGCACGCCTCGATGTACCGCCCCTGGTCGTACGCGGACTTGCCGGCGTGCTGGTGCATCGTGGCGCGCAACCGGTCCGGCAGCTCGGACGAGTTGGCGAGCTCGAAAAGCCGGTCCGCCTCGGCGAAGTCACCGCGCCACTGCATCACGTTGGCGAGCCGGGCCTGGGCGATCGCGATGCGCCGGAACTCGCCGGTGGCCTCGGCGTGTACGAGCGCCATCTTCCCGTCGGAGAGCGCCTTGCCCAGGTCGCCGAGGATGCGGGAGACGACCGCGCGCAGGCTGAGCAGGCGAGCCCGGGTCGGGTTGTCCTCGGCGGCATCGAGCTTGTTGGTGAGCCCGTCCCGGATCTCCCGCAGCTCGTCCGGGTCGTCCACGAGCTCGCGCAGTGTCTCGTGGTGGAACCGCCACACGTACGCCGACAGCACCTGCTCCGGGTCCGGACCGCTCGGCTCCTCCGGAGCCGCGGGCTCCGCAGCCTTGGGCCGGATGATCGGGGTCAGCATCGTCGGGGTGCTCAACGCCGCCGCCGCACCGGCCGCGACAAGCGGATTCGGGGGTACGGGTGCGACCGCGCCGCCGGCCAGCGACATGCCGGCCGGCCGCGGTGCGGTCAGGTCGGTGCCACCACGGCCGGCAGTGGCCGCATCCGGGCCGGGCGCCGGAGACGGCGAGACCCCGCCGGACACCGGCGGGCTACCGATCGTGCCGAGCGCTCCGGTCGAGTCCACGGCCGCGTGCCGCCTTCCAGCGTAATTTTTACTGGTTGGTCCTGAACCTTATATTCAACTGAGAGTGCGT
>JAEHDK010000567.1 GCA_016880465.1 Micromonosporaceae bacterium | reverse complement strand
GCGGGCCGGTCGGCCGGCGGGGGCGGCGGGCACGGTGGCCCTGGTCGGGGCCGGGCCGGGCGATCCCGAGCTGATCACCGTACGCGGCCGGCGCCTGCTCGCCGAGGCCGACGTGGTCGTCGTCGACCGGCTGGCCCCGGGCCTGCTCCTCGACGAGCTCGCCCCCGGCGTGGAACTCGTCGACGCCTCGAAGATCCCGCATGGTCCGGCGGCCACCCAGGACGAGATCAACCGGATCCTGGTCGACCGCGCCCGGGCGGGGAAGTTCGTCGTACGGCTGAAGGGCGGGGACCCGTTCGTGTTCGGCCGGGGCGGGGAGGAGGTGCTCGCGTGCACGGCCGCCGGCGTCGCGGTGACCGTCGTACCGGGCGTGACGAGCGCCATCGGCGTACCCGCGGCGGTCGGCATCCCGGTCACCCAGCGGGGGGTGGCGCACGAGTTCGTGGTCGTCTCCGGCCACCTGCCGCCGGGCCACCCGGACTCGCTGGCGGACTGGGCCGCCCTCGCCCGGCTGCGCGGGACCCTCGTCGTCCTCATGGGACTGTCGCATGTGGAGGCCATCGCGGCGGCCCTGCTGGCGGGCGGGCGGGGACCGGCCACGCCGGCCGCCATCGTGCAGGACGGTACGACGGACCGCCAGCGGGTCGTGACCGCGCCGCTCGGCGAGCTGGCCGACCGCGCCCGGGAGGCGGCCCTCCGGCCACCCGCGATAGTGGTGATCGGCGACGTCGTCGCGCTCGGGTCCACCTGACCGCCACCCCGTCCACCCCGGCCAGCCCGGACCGGGTCGCCGGGTGCCCTCCGGCAGCTGCTCCACCGGCAGCCGGTCGGCCACCGCCACCAACGGGCCAGGCATCGACCCGCCGCACTACGCTGTCCGGCGTGACGACTCCCGAGCTCGATCCGGCCGGCCTGGACCAGTTCGACACCGTGCTGCGCAGCAATGCGCCCGCGGCCGAGAAGATTGCCGTCCTGGTAGGCCGGTTCCGTCCGGTCATGGCGCAACCGCCCCGCGAGTGGCTGAGCGAGCTGGTATCGGTCATCGAGGAGTACGAGCCGGAGGTGTTCGTGATCCGCCGGCTCACCAGCGACCTCGCGTACGAGGCCCGCCGGTCGCGGGCACCGCTGCCCGACACAAGGGATCTCGAACCGCTCGAACACGGCTCGATCGGCCGGCTGCTGGTGGTCTACCTGCGCTGCCAGCGGCTGCGCTTCGACTACCGGTTCGCGGAGCTCGTCTTGTTCGCCCGGCGCTGGCTGGGCGAGTTCCCCGACGACGCACTCCTGCTCGCCTTTCTCGCCGGTGGCTGTTTCGGACAGGGTACGACGACGGATCTCGCCCAGCGGGAGGCCGTCGGTTTCCTGGAGCGGTCGTTGCGCTCGCCCAACGCCGACCAGGTCAGCCGCACGGTCTGCCTGTACGCGCTGTGGCTCGGCAGCGACCCGGACGACCTGGCCGATCGCATGCTCACCCTCGCCGACGACATCGTCGGGCGGGGTGAGGACGACTACTACCACCACTACCTGCGTACGGCGGCGCTGCGCCGGCGGGCCGACTTCGAGTCCGCCATCGAGTCGATCAACCGGGCGATGACCCTGCTGCCCGACGACCGGCGCGACCTGCACCAGGACTACGTCCGCGAGCGGGAGCTGACCAACGCGGTGCGGGTCCTCGACCGCCGCGTCAGCACGGTGCTCGACGATCTGGTAGCCACCCTTCGCCAGGAGATCGACAACCAGGTGTTCGAGGCGAGCAAGCGGCTGGCCACCCAGGCCGAGCGGGTCCAGAACACGCTGTCCGACAGCCTGTTGCGGGTCGTCGAGATCATCGGTCTGTTCGTCGCGCTGGTCGGTTTCCTCGCCGCCGGTGGCTTCCTCACCGTCCGCGCCGCGGGCTTCTGGCAGCACTTCGGCGCGGTCGCGGTGACCGTCATCGGCACCATCACGTTCTTCGCGCTGCTGCGCTGGGTTGTGCACAGCCGCGCCGGCGCCGAACCCAGCGACAAGTCGACACCGGCGAAGCCCCAGCTGCCCCGCCAGCTACGCCGGTTGTTGCGCCTGCGCGGCTAGCCTTCCACCGCGCCGTCGAGCAGCAGCGCACACCGGATCAGCCCCAGGTGGCTGTACGCCTGCGGGTGGTTGCCCAGGCCCCGCTCGGCGACCGGGTCGTACTGCTCGGGCAGCAGACCGGTCGGGCCGGCGCAGTCGAGCAACTGCGCGAACAGCTCCTCGGCCTCGGTACGCCGGCCGGTCCGCAGGTAGGCCTCGACCAGCCAGGCGGTGCACAGCGTGAACCCGCCCTCCCGGCCGGGCAGCCCGTCGTCCCAGCGGTACCGGTACACCGTCGGGCCCTCGCGCAGCTGCGCCTCGATCGCGAGCACGGTGGCGAGGAACCGCGGGTCGTCGTCGGCGAGCATGTTGGACAGCCCGACCCAGAGCGACGCGGCGTCGAGCTCCGGGAAGCCGTACGCCACCGTGAACGCGCCGACGCCGTCGTGCCAGCCGTGCGTCATCACGTTGGCGGCGATCGCCTCCCGCAGCGCGGCCCACTCCGGCTGGATCTTCAGCCCGTGTCGCTGGCAGATCTGCACCGCGCGGTCCACCGTGTACCAGCACATCACCTTGGAGTACACGTGGTGCCGCGGTGCCAGGCGGGCCTCCCACAGCCCGTGGTCGGGCTCGTGCCAGCGACGCTCCACCGCGGACAGCATGTCCGCGGTCAGGCTGATGTCGAGCGGGGTCAGCCCGCGGTGGTCCGCCAGCGCCGAGATCAGATCGGCGATCGGGCCGAACACGTCGAGCTGCACCTGCCGGTTGGCCGCGTTGCCCACCCGGACCGGCCGCGAGCCGGCGTACCCGGGGAGGGTCTCGATGACCGCCTCGGGACCGAGGTCCAGACCCTCCACTGTGTACAGCGGGTGCAGCCGCTCGGGGTGGCCCGCGGTCCGCTCGATCACCGACGCGGTCCAGCCGAGCAGCGCCTCCGCCTCCTCGGTCGAGCCGAGGTCGACCAGCGCCCGGGCACTCAACGCGGCATCGCGCAGCCAGCAGTACCGGTAGTCCCAGTTGCGTACGCCGCCCAGCTCCTCGGGCAGCGACATCGTGCCGGCAGCCAGGATCGCCCCGGTCGGCGCGTGGCAGAGCGCACGCAGGGTCAACGCGCTGCGGCCGACCAGGTCGCGGGCGACGACCGGCAGCTTGAGCTTCGACACCCAGTCGCGCCAGGGCTCCTCGGCCAGCCGCTGCCGGACCCGCCAGCGCTGGGCCAGGCCATCGGGCACCTCCGGCTCGACCGGCCCGCCCGGTACGGGTGGCGCGTTCGCCGGTTCGCCGCCGAGGCGCAGCTCGAACGTGACGAGCCCGCCCGCGGTGTTCAGGTCGATCTCGGCGCTCGCGGTGTCGTGCGGGCCCTCGCGGTTGATGTCCCACTCCACCCCGGGTGCGTGTAGCGAGATGGCTTCGTTGGAGCCGAGCACGTGCAGGCTGTCGCCGAGCGGCTGGAGGCCGATCGGCATCTGGCCGAACTCGGGTCGCGGCGCGAACTCGATCCGCACCCGTACGTGGCCGGAGATGACCCGTACCAGCGCCGTCGCCTGCGACGTCTCGTCGCCCTCCGGGACCGGGGAGCCGTTCTCGTCCGGCGTGTAGAGATCGAGCCAGTCGGTCACCGTCATGCCGGACCAACGCGTCTCGACCGTCATCGTGCCGGGCACGTACCGCTGCCCGAGCGGGCGCGCGCTCGTCTCGGTCAGCGGGCGGGCCGGCCGGACGGTGAAGTACCCGGCCGGCGGGCCGCCCAGCAGGTCGGCGAAGATCGCCGACGAGTCCGGCCGGGGGTTGCACATCCAGGTCACCTTGGCGGCCGGTGTCAGCAGCGCGACCGTGTGCCCGTTGGCGAGCATCGAGTGCCGCTCGATGGGCACCGTGCGCTCGCCGTACAGCCAGCGCCGGCGCGCCTCCACCAGGAACGCGAGGACCCGGGCCGCGGCCACCGGCGACTGCACCCGGTAGGCGGCCCGGGTCGGCCCGGTGCCGACCTTCACCCCGACGTCCGGCCCGTGCAGGTGCGCGAACGCGTTCTCGTCCGTCACGTCGTCGCCCAGGTACAGCACCGCGCTCGCGGACAGCTGGGTGCGCAGCGTGTCGACCGCCACCCCCTTGTGGGTCGCGATGACCGCCAGCTCGAGGACCTCGCTGCCGGTGGTCACGTGCACGTCCGGCCAGGTGGCCGGGCCGGACCGCACGGCCTGGACGACCTGGGCCGCCAGCGCCCGGTCCGCACCGCGGGTGTGGACCGCGATGCTCGCGGGCTTGATCTCCAGGCGTACGCCCGGCCGGCCCTTGGTGATCGCGGTCAGCTCGTGGCGCAGGCGATCGTGCAGCTCGACCAGCTCGGGGGCCAGTTGCTCGACGAAGCCGATGTCGAACTCGGAACCGTGGCTGCCGACCAGGTACACCTCGCTCGGCAGCCGGGACAGCGTCGCGAGGTCCCGCAGCGCGCGACCGGAGACCACCGCCACCGTGGTCTGCGGGAGCGCGGCGAGGGACCGGACTGCGGCGATCGCCTCGGGCAGCGGTACGGCCCGGGCCGGGTCCTCGACGATGGGCGCGAGAGTGCCGTCGTAGTCGCAGGCGACGAGCAACTGCGGTACGCGGGCGATGAGCCGGATGGCCGACCGCAATGGCGGCTCGGTCTCCTCCAGCGTCGCGGCGGTGGCGTAGCTCATCGGCGGGCGTCCGCCACCGGGGCGAGGGACACCCCGCTAACCGTGGCGACACCGACCGGCGGCGGGTCCTCCAGGGCACGCAGGAAGCTGTCCGCCCATCGGTTGACGTCGTGGCTACGCAGGTAGCGGCGCATGGCCGCCATCCGCCGGGAGCCGTCGGCGAAGTCCACCGACGACGCCCGTACCATCGCGTCCTTCAGTGCGTCCACGTCGTGTGGGTTGCACAGGAACGCCTGGCGCAGCTCGTACGCCGCGCCGGCGAACTCGGACAAGACCACCGCACCGCCGTTGTCGGCACGAGCCGCCACATACTCCTTGGCCACCAGGTTCATCCCGTCGCGCAGAGGGGTCACCAACATAACGTCGGCCGCGCGGTAGAGCGCGGCGAGTTCGTTCGGACTGTACGACTGGTGGAGGTAGTGCACGGCAGGCAGGCCCACCTGACTGAAGTCGCCGTTGATCCGCCCGACCTCCCGCTCGACCTTGACGCGCAGCGACTGGTAGTGCTCGACACGCTCCCGGCTCGGGGTGGCCACCTGGACCATCACCGTGTCCGGTACCGACAGCTTGCCCTCGTCGAGCAGTTCGCGGAACGCCTGCAGGCGCTGACCTATGCCCTTGGTGTAGTCGAGCCGGTCGACGCCCAGCATGACGATCTTCGGGTCGCCGAGGTCGGCGCGGATCTGCTTAGCCCGCTCCAGTGTCGACGGGTCGGCGCACATCATCTCCATCGCCCGTACGTCGATCGAGATCGGGAACGAGCCGGCGCGGACCCGGCGGCCGTCGGTCTCCAGCAGGTCGCCACGCGTACGCAGGCCCAGCAGGTGGCGTGCGATGCGCATGAAGTTCTGTACGGCCAGCGGCTGCTGAAAGCCGACCAGATCGGCGCCCAGCAGCCCGCGCAGGATCTCGGCCCGCATCGGGATCTGCATGAACAGTTCCATCGGCGGGAACGGCACATGCAGGAAGAAACCGATGCGCAGGTCGGGCCGGGCGGCGCGGAGCATCCCGGGGACCAGCTGGAGCTGGTAGTCCTGCACCCAGACCGTGGCGCCCGGCGCGGCGGCCGCGTCGGCGGCGGCCGCGAACCGGGCATTCACCCGGCGGTACGCGTCCCGCCAGCGCCGGCGGAACCGCGGCTGCTCGACGGCGTCGTGGTACAGCGGCCAGATCGTCGAGTTGCAGTGGCCTTCGTAGAACTCCTCGATATCGACGGCCGACAGTGGTACCGGGTGCAGCCGGATGCCGTCCACCACGGCCGGCACCTCGGGCAGCGCGGTCGGTTCGCTGGCCCCACCCGACCAGCCGACCCAGGTACCGCGGTGGGATGCCAGGACCGGATGCAGGGCGCTGACCAGCCCGCCAGGGCTGCGCCGCCACTCGCGCCCCGTCGGAGTCTCCTCCTCGTCGACGGGTAGCCGGTTGGCCACCACGACGAACGAGCTGCGTTCCGTCACCCGCTCCTCCTCTGTTCGGCCGATGCAGCACCCACCATTCAGACTACTGATGCCCGGTCCGGGCACCTTGGAGACCTGTTCATGATCGTATGCCCGTTGCGTCTGGGTGGCATCGTGCCGACATGACCGGTCCGGCTCTTCCTACCCGCCGCCCGATGGCAGGCCCGCTGCTGGTCGCGCTCGCTCCGAGGAGCAGGCGACCGGGGACGAGTACGGCTCACCCGGCGGGCTGACCGGGTACGCGTACTACCTGACCGACCGCTCCGAGGTGTGGATCTGCAAGGACTCGGCGGGCACGACGGCCGCACCGAGTACCACACATCGACCGCACCACGCTGGTCATCACGTACCCCAGTGGCGATCGTGAGAAACAGCCGGTTGTCTCGTACCACGGCGAAGGAGCCTGAGTTGGGCGGACGGCGCGTCGCCTGGAAAGATTGACGTGACGACCCGCGCTCTGTTTCCGGAGGTTCACCGCACCGTGGCTCAGTACATCTACACGCTCGAAAAGGCGCGCCGGGCGCACGGCGACAAGGTCGTCCTCGACGACGTGACGCTGTCCTTCCTGCCGGGTGCCAAGATCGGCGTGGTCGGTCCCAACGGCGCCGGCAAGTCGAGCCTGCTGCACATCATGGCCGGGGTCGACCGGCCCAGCAACGGCGAGGCCCGCCTCATGCCGGGGTACACGGTCGGCCTGCTCGCCCAGGAGCCGCCGCTCACCGAGGACAAGACCGTGCTCGGCAACATCGAGGAGGCGGTCGCCGACACCAAGGCGAAGCTGGCCCGGTTCAACACGATCGCCGAGCAGATGGCGACCGACTACACCGATGAGCTGATGGCCGAGATGGGCCAGCTGCAGGAGGAGCTCGACCACGCGGACGCCTGGGACATCGACTCCAAGCTGGAGCTCGCGATGGACGCGCTGCGCTGCCCACCGCCGGACGCCGACGTGACGCAGCTCTCCGGTGGCGAGCGGCGCCGGGTCGCGCTGTGCAAGCTGCTGCTCCAGCAGCCCGACCTGCTGCTCCTCGACGAGCCCACCAACCACCTGGACGCGGAGAGCGTCCAGTGGCTCGAGCAGCACCTCGCCAAGTACGCCGGCACGGTCGTCGCGATCACGCACGACCGGTACTTCCTCGACAACGTCGCGCAGTGGATCCTCGAGCTGGACCGCGGGCGCACGTTCCCGTACGAGGGCAACTACTCGACGTACCTGGCGAAGAAGGCCGAGCGGCTCGCGGTGCAGGGCCGCAAGGACGCGAAGCTGCAGCGGCGGCTGACCGAGGAGCTCGACTGGGTCCGGTCCAACCCACGCGCCCGGCAGGCAAAGTCAAAGGCGAGGCTCCAGCGGTACGACGAGATGGCCAACGAGGCCGAGAAGACGCGCAAGCTCGACTTCGAGGAGATCCAGATACCGCCGGGCCCGCGGCTCGGCAACGTGGTGATCGAGGCCGACCACCTGCGCAAGGGCTTCGGCGACCGGCTGCTCATCGAGGATCTGTCGTTCTCGTTGCCGCGTAACGGCATCGTGGGCGTCATCGGGCCGAACGGCGTCGGCAAGACCACCCTGTTCAACATGATCGTGGGGCAGGAGGCGCCGGACGCCGGTACGGTCCGGGTCGGCGAGACCGTGCAGATCTCGTACGTCGACCAGAACCGCGCCGGCCTCGAGGCCAGCAAGAGCGTCTGGGAGGTCGTCTCGGACGGGCTGGATCACCTCCTCGTCGGCAAGGTCGAGATGCCGTCCCGGGCGTACGTCGCGGCCTTCGGGTTCAAGGGTCCCGACCAGCAGAAGCCCACCGGGGTGCTGTCCGGCGGCGAGCGGAACCGGCTCAACCTCGCGCTGACGCTCAAGCAGGGCGGCAACGTACTGCTGCTGGACGAGCCGACCAACGACCTCGACGTCGAGACGCTGTCCTCTTTGGAGAATGCGCTGCTCGACTTCCCCGGCTGTGCGGTGGTCATCTCCCACGACCGCATGTTCCTGGACCGGGTGGCGACCCACATCCTGGCCTGGGAAGGCGACGACGGCGACCCGGCCAAATGGTTCTGGTACGAGGGAAACTTCGAGGCGTACGAGAAGAACAAGGTCGAGCGGCTCGGCGCCGAGGCGGCCCGGCCGCACCGGTTGACGTACCGCAAGCTGACCCGCGACTGACCCTCGATGAGCCGGTTCGCGTTCCGCTGCGTGCTGCGCTGGTCCGACATGGACGTGTTCGGCCACGTGAACAACGCCCGGTTCCTCACCCTGTACGAGGAGGCCCGGGTGGCGTTGATGTTCGCCGGCGCCCGGGCACACGGGCTCACCTCGTTCGAGGAGGGTGTGGTGATCTCCCGGCACGAGGTCGACTACCTGCGGCCGGTGGACTACGGGGCGGACGTACGGATCGAGCTGTGGGTGGAGGATATCCGGCCGTCCCGCTTCGTGATCGGCTACGAGCTGTTCGACGGCACCGAGGTGGCCAGCCGGGCGCGCAGCGTGTGCGTACCGTTCGACCTCGCCGCGGGACGCCCCCGCCGGTTGTCCGATCCGGAGCGGGCGTTCCTGGAGCCGTGGCGGGCGTGAGCCACGGTCTTGCCGGGCCAGCCGCGGCCGACGCCGCGATGTTCCTCCGCCGGCTCCTCCGGGTGGACGCCGGTGCCCTCGTCCGGCTGCGACCGGCCGGCGAGGGTCTGGTTGCCCTCTGGGCGTGGCTGCCGTGGGAGGTCCTGGTGAGCCGTACCCTCCCGGGTACCGCGGCCGCGGACGCGACCGTGGGGGCGCGGGCGCTGCTGGGCGAGCTGACCGCCGGCGGCGGCCTGCCGGGGCGCCGGGACGCGGACTGGCACTGGGCGCTGCCCGGCAGCAGCGGCGTCGTCATCGAGGCGTTGCCCGCGGACTCGGTACGCGACCTCGGCTCGGCGGCCGAGCGCACGGTACGGGCGGCGCTGGCCCGCGACAGGCGGATCGGCGAACGAGTGGTCCGGGACGCGGTGCTCGATCACGTGGCGATCGTCGTGGAGTCCGCGGTGACCACGGTCTCTGTGACAAATGTCACACTGGCTTCGCCTACTGAGCGAAACGTCCGGATTGAGGTGCCACAGAGGCTGGTGCAAGCTGTGGTGCGGATGGGCTTCATTCGACACGAATCGAGTGACCGTGAGCCTACGGTACGTGTTCTCCACTCCGAGCCCTTTGTCGGTCTTGCCGCCGAATATGGTGTTGCCTGGTACCGGCGACCCGCCGACCTACCGGTACGGCCCATCATCCGAACAGATGAACCGCGCTAGCTGATCAGATAGGTGAGGTCGGTGGGGGGATGACCTCGCTCGACTGTCCGGGTAGCGTCTTGCCTCGGATCCACGGACGGTCAGCGGCTGGATCCGCTGTGTTGCTTGTTGGACCTACTTGTTCGTAGGCAGCGTTAGTCGAGGAGTGCGAGCTATGCCGTGGTGGCCATGGCGCGGCGGACAGGCCGGCGGCGAGCCAGCGACCCGGCGGGGCCGGCAGGCGGCGGCCCTCCGGGTGGGGGTACCCGAGCAGCGCGGGTCGGCGGAGAACACGGTACCCGCGGATTTGTCCACATTGGATTGCCTAACTCCGGGATCCGCTCCGGTCGTGCGCGTCAGCGGC
>JAEHDK010000566.1 GCA_016880465.1 Micromonosporaceae bacterium | reverse complement strand
GCGTACAGGAAGTCTTTGAACTCCTGCTCGCCGGCCTCCACGGGCACCAGGTCGTAGCCGTCGCCGCGGACGTGGATGCCGGCGCAGTGCTCCACCGGGTCCGGCACCACCTCACTGCCGCCGATCACCCACACGTCGGCGTACCGGTAGCCGGCCAGTTGCAGCGCGGTCTCACCGAAGATCCCCGACCGGGACGTTTTCAGGTCCATCAGCAGCAGCACCCGGCCCCGCTCGGGCAACTGGACCCAGGCGCACAGGTCGGCGGTGCCTGCGTAGCCCCACTTGTACGACACGCACGAAAACTCGACGTGCACCGGCTCCACCTTGAACTCGTCGAGGAACCGGGCGTATGCCTCGACGTGACCGGCGATCTCCTCAGGCACCTGGACGGCTTTACCGGCGAGGAGCTTCTCGGCGGCCCGGTGGACCTCGGTGCCGCGGTCCTTGGCCTTGTCCCGCTCGGCGTACCTGGCACCTTGCAGCCGCTTGAGTCGCTGGGCGGGGGCGAGCGCACCGAGGTCGTCCCAGTTGTCGATGGCATATTCCGCGGTGGCGTTGCCTGCCCAGTTGATCAGGGCCGGCTTGGGTACGCCGCCACCGAGGATGGTGGTGACGCCGGGCACACGGGTGCCGGCCGCGTCTGCGTAGTAGTGGCCTTTGGCGGTGTCGTGCCGACGGATGGGTGCCACGTAGCGGCTCATGATGGCCGCCCGTCGCCGGCCCACGGCTCGTACAGCTGGGGGCAGCGGTCCCGCATCACCGCCAGGCCGGCCGCGGCCCGGGGGTGTGGCCGGCCGGGCTGGCGGTAGGTGGCCCGGCGTGCCAGGTCGGCCAGGATGGCCAGCAGCCGGCTCACGACGGCCTGCCTCCCTCAGGCCGCTCGGCGAGCACCGCGCCGCAGCGCCACTCCACCAGCTCCTCGGTGCGGGTCTGCTCGACCGTGGGCACCGCCGCGAGCAGCTCCGGATCGGGCACGGTCTCGACGACCTCGCGGGTGCCGACCACGACCCGCTCGCACACCTCGTCGCGGTTGGCGATCACCTCGAAGTTGAGGCCGTGCAGCCGTGCGCGGAGCGCGAACAGCTGCCCGTCCGTACCGGCCTGCTCCTTGGTTTTCGGGCCGGGCAGCACCCGGGCCCATGCGGCGAGGTTGGCCCGCTGGTCGGCGCCGTCCTGGGTGGTCAGGTAGACCGCGATCGGCCCGGTGCGTCCGTCGTAGGGGAGCCGCAGTTCGGGGTGCGCGTCGAGCAGGTCGGCGAGCGCCCGCAGGCCGGCGGTGTATTCGACCCGTTCGATACATACAGGGTCGGAGTGTCCGACGAGCCCGGCGGTGAGCAGGGCCTGCGGTTGACCGCAACTCGGGCAGCGCGGCTCGTCGGCGTCAACGTCGACCTCGGCGGCGGCATAGTCCAGTACGCCCTCGCGGTGCTCGACAGTGCAGACGTGCTGCGCGCGGATGCCGGGCATCTCGTCGGGCGCGATCCAGTCGTAGGTGGTGCCGCAGTCGCATTCCCAGCCGCGGGTGTCGTCGGCGTTGATCCAGAACGAACGCAGCTGGCCGGTCGTCTCGGTGGTCATCGGGCACCGAATTCGCGAAGATGCGCGAGGTGGCGGGGCGGGTAGTTGGCGGTGCCGACGGGGATCTGCCCGTCGGGGTGCCGGTGCCGGACGGTGGGCGGCCGGTGCGGATGTCCGCAGGCGCGGGGGCATGCGGCCCAGGCGTACTGGTCGCGCCAGCGGCCGTCGTCGTCGCGGTGGATCGGTGCATTGCAGTGTTGGCAGCGGATTACGTCGGTGACAGGTGTTACCGTGCTGAGCATCTGGACCGTCTCCAATCTGTGGTGGTCCGGGTTTCAGCGGTCCGGCGTTACGGTGCGCCGGGCCGCTTCCGTTGTCGGGTGCCACGAGTTGTCCGGCCGGGGTCGGCGCCAGTGGCCTCGGCCGTTGGGCGCCAGCCCGCGGGCGGCAAGCTCGGTGCCGGTGCGGCACCGGCCGTGCAGG
>JAEHDK010000565.1 GCA_016880465.1 Micromonosporaceae bacterium | reverse complement strand
GTCACCACGGTGGACGTCGCCGCCCTACGACGGGAAGCCGAACAACGCTCGGTCGCGCTGCTACGCCGCGCCGGCATCGACGTACCCCACCGCTGGCCGATCGTACCGGCCGACAACTGGGGCTAGGAGCCGATGGCCATGAAAGTTGTCGACTTTTCCACCATGACGCCGGCGCAGAAGCAGGGACTGTTGTCGCAGTTGGTGGTGCCGCGTCCCATCGCAATGATCACCACTATCGACGAAAGAGGTGTGCTCAACGTCGCGCCATTCTCCTACTACATGCCGGTAAGCGGCGACCCACCGCTGATCGCGGTCACCATCGGGGCGCGTCACGAGGCCAGTCCTGCGCCCAAGGACACCTGGCGGAACATCCAGGCGTCCTCGGGCGAGTTCGTGGTCAACATGACGACCACCGCGTTGGCCGATCACATCGAGACCGTGGCACGGGAATATCCCTCCGACGTCAGCGAGGCCGACCTCGTGGGCTGGCGGAGCATGTCGTCGCAGGTCGTCGCGGTGCCGTCACTCGCCGACAGCCCCGCACACCTGGAGTGCCGCGTGCGCGAGGTGCTCACCCGCGGCGACCAGAGTTCGTGCTACTCCGGAGTCCACATTGTCCTCGCCGAGGTCGTCTGCATAACGGTCGACGAATCGATAACCGGTACGGATGCCCGGATCGATCCCACCCGGGTGCAGGCCGTCGGGCGGATGGGGTTCCCCTGGTTCGTGGTCGCCAGCGGTCATTCCATCTTCTCTCTCGAGCGGACTGCGTACGCCGACTTGGATACCGAGTCGGTGCCCCATGTCGACGGTGAAGGGCGGGCACTCGTCTCGGGCTCGGCCGCGACACCGCGCGGCCGCCGGTCGAGTGTCCTGTCGTCGGACCGTTGACCCAGCACAGGCACCAGGACATACACCCAGGCCACACGCCACAACGGCGCACCTACCAGACATCGAAGGGAAAGATGTGATGACAGCTCACCGCAGGGGGAGGGTCGCCGCCGCGCTGGCCTGCGTATCCCTCCTCTCGTTCACCGCCTGCGCGAGCAACAACGGCAGCCCCGGCGCAAACCCGACCGGGGTGATCCCCACCGCGAACTCGACCGAAGGCGGTACGCTCCCGCCCGGGGAGCCCGACGTCAACGGCGACGGCAAGGTCGTCATCGGCGTGCTGAGCCCAGGCGACATCAACGACCACGGGTACTACCAGAGCTTCGTGGACGAGGCAGACAGGTTCGCCGCCCAGCAGGGTTGGACGGTGATCAAGCGGGGCAGCGTGGCGCCGACCGACGCGCTGGCCGCCGCGCGGGCGCTGTGCCAGCAGCACGTCGACATGGTGGCGCTTGGCGCGTCCGAGCTGAAGGATGCGATCCCGGCCGCCGCCGAGCCGGTCTGCGACAAGACCGCCTGGTACGTGCCCGCTTCGGGTAACCTGCCGGTGACGCCGAAGATCATGCTGTCCTCCGACATCGCCAGCCAGTCCGTCTTCGTCGGGGGTTACGCGGTCGGCATGCTGATGAAGGCCAAGGGAGTGACGAAGGCGGGCTTCATCGCCGGGCCGGCCGCCGACTATTCGACCAGGGCCGCCGCAGCGTTCCGGGCGGGCATCCGCGAGGTCATCCCGGAAGCCACGGTGACGAATACCTTCACCGGCGACAACAACGACTCCGCCAAGGCCAAGGAGGCCATGCAGGCGCAGATCAGCCAGGGCGTCAAGGCAGTCTACCCGTACCTCGGCGGCGGCACGGACGCCGCCGCGTCGTTGGCCAACACCAGCGGCGTCATGACGCTCACCCCGGGCACCGACCGGTGCTCGTCCACCAGCCCGAAGTTCGACGTCTCGGTGCTGTTCAGCCCGGGTGACTACTTCGCGGCCGCCCTCCAGGACTTCGCCGCAGGCAAGCTGCGCATGGGCATCGCCCGGGTCTGGAAGATGGGGGTCGACCCGTACCCGACCGTTAAGATATGCAACCCGACCGGCGACCAGAACACCATGCTCCAGAAATTCATCGCTGACATCGGGTCGAACAAGATCGACGTAGACACGGAAGTACAGAAACTCGGTTCCTGACGTGTCAGTAGAGGAGAGAACCATGGATCCCGCGGGTGGCGCAGCATCCGCCCTCCAGCTGCTCGGCATCACCAAGAGCTATGGTTCCGTCGTCGCGTGCGACGCCGTGGATCTCGCCATTAACAAGGGCGAGATCCACGGGCTCCTCGGTGAGAACGGTGCAGGTAAGTCGACCCTCATGAAGATTCTGCTCGGCCTCGTGCACCGCGACGCCGGGTCCATCGTGTACGGCGGCAAGCCTGTCGAGATCAACACTCCGCAGGTGGCCGCGGCACTGGGACTCGGCATGGTACATCAGCACTTCAGCCTGATCGAGCCGCTGCGCGTGTGGGAGAATGTGATTCTCGGCGATGTCGGCAGGATCGACCGCCTGGCCGCCTGCCGGCAAGTGGAGGAGGTCGGTCTCCGCTACGGGCTGCCAATCAACCCGATGGCGAGGGTGGAGCAACTGTCGGCGGGTGAACGGCAGCGGGTGGAGCTCATCAAATGCCTACGTCGCGATCCGGCCGTGCTCATCCTCGACGAGCCCACGTCGGTGCTCACCCAGGCTGAGTCGGCCGAGCTGTTCTCTGTGCTGCGCCGGGTGGTGCAAGAGGAGAACCGCGCCGTGATCCTGATCAGCCACAAGCTGGCGGAGATTACCGCCGCTACCGATCGGGTCACCGTACTGAGCAAGGGCCGGGTGGTGTTCCAGAGCGCGACCGGAGACACCACGGCCACGGAACTGGCCCGCCAGATGGTCGGGCGGGAGGTGTCGCTGCGAGCCGAGGCAGCCGCCTTGGGAGTGCTCCCCGTCGAGCAATATCGGGTGGAGCTCGCATCCGCCGAGCAGGTCGAGTCGGCGTCGCCCGACCGCCCCGCCGCTCTGCGCCTGCGTGAGCTCGAGGTCGACGTCGGTGGCGTGGCGGTCGTCAAGCGGCTCAGTCTTGACGTCCGGGCCGGTGAGATCGTCGGGCTGTACGGAGTGGAAGGCAACGGCCAGTCCACCCTCGGCGATGTACTGTCCGGGCTAGTCCAGCCGACGAGCGGCTCGATCGAACTGGGCGGCGTACCGGTCGAGCTGAACCGGCCGGGTGCGTTGCAGCGAGCCGGCCTGGGCATCGTGCCCGAGGACCGGCACCGCTGCGGCGTCGTGCTCGATATGAGCGTGGCGGAGAACCTGTCGCTGAAGGCACTGGGCGACATCGGTGGACGGCACCTCCTCAGCAGGAGGAAGATGCACGCGGTCGCGCGCCGGTTAGTGGCGGAGTTCAACATCGTGGCCCCATCCCTGGACGCACCCGTACGCAGTGTGTCCGGCGGCAACCAGCAGCGGCTGGTCGTCGCGCGCGAGCTCTCGGCGAACCCCACCGTACTGGTCGCCGCGCAGCCGACCCGGGGCCTCGACGTGGCCGCCATCGAGGACATGTACCTGCGGCTGCGCGAAGCGGCGTCCTCGGGGGTTGCCGTACTGCTGATCTCCACCGAACTTGAGGAGGTCATGGAGTTGTGCTCACGAGTGGCGGTCATCTCCTCCGGGCGGATCACCGGCGTGCTGTCGATTGTCGAGGCGACCGCTGAGCGTCTCGGCATGTTGGTCGGAGGGATGGCGGCGTGAGCCGGTCAAGCGACGTAGGAGCCAGGCTCGGCGCCGCCGGTAGCAGGCAGGGCGGCGTGAGCCGGTCAAGCGACGTAGGAGCCAGGCTCGGCGCCGCCGGTAGCAGGCAGGGCGGCGTGAGCCGGTCAAGCGACGTAGGAGCCAGGCTCGGCGCCGCCTTGGAAGGGATGGCTCTGTGACCGCACAGACGGCCGAACCCTCGCTCGGCCGCCGCATTCTCGCTGGCCTCCAGCCCTCGACGGCCACGTGGCGGATCGCGGCCATGTCCGCCCTTGCCGTGGTCGTCGCCATGGCGCTGTCGGCGCTGCTCATCGCAACGACGGGAGGCTCGCCGCTCGACTCGCTGAACGCCATCATCCAAGGCAGTGTCGGCTCACCGGCGGCATGGACGACCACGCTGCTGAACGCGACACCGTTGCTCGTCGTGGCCGCCGGAGCGTGCATCAGCAGTCGCTCGGGCATCTTCAACATCGGGCAGGAAGGCCAGGTGCTGATCGGCGCGATGGCGGCGACCGCCGTATCCCTGCGGTTGGCGCTGGTCGGTCCGGCGCTGCTCGTACTCGGCATGTTCGCAGCCGCGGTTGCCGGCGGGGTCTGGGCCTCGCTCAGCGCCGTGATGCACCGACTCCGCGGCGTCAACATCGTGGTGAGCACGCTGTTGATGACATTCGTCGCCCAGCAGTTGATCAGCTATGCCGTGAACACCCCTTGGCTCCTGCAGGCGACCAGGATCGGGTCCACCGCCCCGCCCCCGGAGTCGAACCAGATCCCGGTCGGCGCGCAGCTGGGCTCCATCGGGCACTATCCACAGCTGCAGTTGAACCTGGGTCTGTTCCTCGCGCTGGTCCTGACCGTCGTCGTCGCGGTGGCCATGGCGCGTACGCGCTGGGGGTTCGAGCTCAAGATGATGGGTCTCAACCCGCTCACCGCCCAACACGCCGGCGTGCGGGTCAGCAGGCTCGGTGCCGTGGCGCTGGGCCTCTCCGGCGCCTTCGCCGGCATCGCCGGCGCTGTCCTCATCGCCAGCCCGGTCGGCAACTTCCGGCTGCAGCCCGGCGTCTCAAGCAACTTCGGATGGGACGGCCTACTCGTCGCGCTGGTGGCCCGCAATCGCCCTATCGTTGCCGTTCCGTTCGCCGTGCTGTTCGGGATCCTGCGCTCCGGCGGCAACTTCGTCGCCGCCACCGGCGTGCCGTCATTTCTGGTGGATGTCGTCAAAGGGCTGCTCGTGCTCGCCTTCGTCGCGCCGCCGGCCCTTGCTGACATGCTCCAGCGCCGGGCCGCGACGGCCAAGGCCGCCCGGTCGGCCAGCACGCGGTCAGCCGATCTCGAGGGGGTCGCCGCATGAGCGTTGCCGGTGACGTATCAACCATCCTGGCCAGTGGCGTACGGTTGACCGGTCCCCTCGCCTTCGCGGCCTGCGGTGAGTACATCGCCGAACGGGCGGGCACGATGAACATCTCGGTCGAGGCGATGATGCTCGGTGGCGCGTTCGCATCTGTCGCGACCGCGAGCGCGACCGGCAGCGCGACCATCGGACTGGTGGTCGGCGCGGCCGTCGGTTTCGCGGTCGCCGTGTTGCACGGGACCCTTGCGCACCGGGCGGAAATCAACACCTTCGTCGTCGGGCTGGTGCTCAACTCGCTGGTCCTTGGCCTGACAAGCTATCTGATCGCCGTCAGCCGCTTCGACAGCCATCAAGTCTCGCTGGTGAGCATCCCGTTGCTGCGCGACATCCCGATGGTCGGTCGGGCGTTGTTCGTGGAGCGTTGGCCGGTCTACCTGTTGCTCGTGCTCGTGCCGCTCACCTGGTGGCTCGTGGAACGGAGCCGCTGGGGCCTCGAGCTGCGCGCGGTCGGTGAGAATCCGCGGGCTGCCGACGTTACCGGTATCCGGGTCAATGTACGGCGCCGGCAGGCGCTGATGTGGTGCGGCCTGCTAGGCGGGTTCGGCGGGGCGTACCTGGCCGTCGGCGAGGTCGGTTCGTTCAACCAGAACATGACGGCGGGCCGTGGTTACATCGTGATCGCCGCGGTGATCTTCGGCGCCTGGCGGCTGGGGCGCACGATGCTCGGATGCGTCCTGTTCGGCCTCGCCGACGCAATGCGCCTCGCATTGCCGGCGCTCGGCGTGACACTCAACGGCCAGTTCCTTATCGCCGTGCCGTACGTGCTGGCGTTGCTGGCGATGCTGGTCTTCGCCACCCAGTACCGAGAACCAAAGGCGCTGGGCCAACCCTTCGAACGCGGCTCCAGCTGAACCGGAGCCGGATCGATCGGCAGGTCCCGACGCCAGCCCGAGCGGGAGGAGTACGACACATGGCGCGTGTTGTCGGCGGCGCAGCTGCCTGGCGCGGTCGGGACATCAGCGACCGTGACGACTGGAAGATCGAGCTGACCGGGGACCAGCGCGAGGAGCTGCTGTACGCGTTGGCCGCGGTCGATCGGCCCGGAATCGCCCTGCGGGAGATCGGCTTGGCCGACTTTCCGTTGCCGAACCTGAGTGCGGTGCTGGCGTCCGTCGTCACCGAGCTTGTCGACGGCCGCGGCTTCGTGCTCCTGCGCGGCGTCCCGATCGCAGGACTCACCGATCGACAGATCGAGTTGATGTACTGGGGGATCGGCCTGCACGTCGGGGCGCCGATCCACCAGCAGGGACCTGAGGACCTACTGGTACACATCCGCGACGCAGGTCTGGATCCGGACGATCCGCTGGTCCGAGGCTTCCAGACCTCGGCCAAGCTGGACTACCACGCCGACTCTTCGGACATCGTCGGGCTGCTGTGTGTCAGACCGGCCAAGAGCGGCGGGGTGAGCACCATCGTCAGCTCCGTAGCGGTGCACGACGAGTTGGTCAGGACCCGGCCCCAGGTCGCCGACCTGCTGCATGAGCAGTGGTGGCATGACCGGCGTAGCGGAGACGGGCCGGAGAGCTTCTTCCAGTGCAGCGTGTACGCCGAGCACGAGGGGCGGCTGTTCGCCCATTACGGCCGTTCGTACATGGAGTCGGCCTCGCGTGGGGCGGGGGTACCCGCACTCACCCGGGAGCAGGTCGCCGCGCTGGACGCGCTCGACGCGGTGACGAACTCCCCGGAGTTCGCGCTGAACATGGACTTCACTGTCGGCGACATACAGCTGCTGAACAACTACACGGTGATGCACGCGCGTACCGAGTACGTCGACCACCCGGAGCCGGAGCGCCGCCGTGACCTGATCCGGCTGTGGCTGATCCTGCGGGGCGAGTTCAGCCTGCCTCCGGACTTCGCCGTCGGCGGGATCGTGCCGCGGGCGGTGGCATTCGAGCAGCGGTGACCGGTGGCCCGCCGGGCGCCGGGTGATCTGGGGTTCGCCCGGCGCCGGTATGCCGTCACCGGCGGCGCAGCGTCGCGTCGAGCAGCTCGGGCGGCGCGTAGCCGACGTCCTCGGGGTTGATGTCGGTACCGGGCGCCACAAGCGCATCGATGCGGTCGAGCGTCTCCGCCGACAGGGTGAGGTCGCCCGCGCCGAGCTGGCCCGTGAGGTGCTCGAACGTACGCGGGCCCAGGATGGCCGTGGTCACCGCGCGATGGTTGAGTACGAAGGCCAGGGCCAGGTGAATCAGGGAACAGCCCTCGTCCGCGGCGACCTTTACCAGCTCCTCGACGAGTCCGAGCTTGCGCTCGCGCACGCCCGCCGTCCGGAAGTCGAAGTGGTCGCCGTTCGTCAGCGCACGTGAGTCGGCCGGCGGCTCGCCGCCCGCGCGGTACTTGCCACTGAGCCAACCGCCGTTGAGCGGGCTCCACGCCAGGACGCCGAGCCCGTACCGAGCGGCGGTAGGCAAGGTCGCTTGCTCGGCGTGCCGGGCGAGGATCGAGTACGAGAGCTGTTCGGTGACGAATCGCTCGCGGCCGCGTCGCTCGGCCGTCCACTGTGCCTCGACGATCTGCTCCGCTGGAAAGCTCGAGCTGCCGATCACCCGTACCTTGCCCTGACGCACGAGGTCGCTGAGGGCGCCGAGGGTCTCGTCGATGTCGGTGCGTGGGTCCGGCCGATGGATCTGGTAGAGGTCTACGTAATCGGTGTCCAGGCGGCGCAGGCTGGCCTCGACGGCACGCATGACCCACACCCGGGAGTTGCCGCCCCGGTTGCGGTCAGCGGCATCGCCCGGCATCGGGCTGTTGGCCTTGGTGGCCAGCACCACCTGATCGCGCCGGCCCTTCAGCGCCCGGCCCAGGATCTCCTCCGACTGGCCGAACGCGTAGACGTCCGCGGTGTCGACGAGGTTGACGCCAGCGTCCAGCGCAGCGTGAATGATGCGGTGGCACTCGGCTTCGTCGGTGTTGCCCCAGGCACCGAGCATCATGGTGCCAAGGCTTAGCGTGCTGACCTCGATGCCGGTTCGGCCGAGCGTGCGGTACTGCACTGTCTGCCCTCCTCGAAGAAATGGTGAACCTGTGCAGGTTCGCACATCCGGCCCACGATTCCGATACCACCCAGGTGCCTGCACCGGCTTTGTGTCCGCGGCACATGGACCGCGCCGATGCCGGTGTATAGCCTGACGAGAAGGCTTGACACAAATCTGGAGGTCTGCGTGGCAACCGGTCTCACGTCCGCTAGGTGGACGCATGTCGCGCTACCGGTCGGCGATCTCGACAAGTCGATCGACTTCTACACCAAGCTCACTCCGCTTGTCGTGGTCGATCGCTTCAAGGACGACGACGGTGAGAGCGCCTGGCTGTCGAACGATAAGCAGGTCGAGACGCCGTTCGTGCTCGTGCTCGTCTGCTTCAACAAGGACCGGGGTGGCCAGCTCGGACTGCTCACGCCGTTCGCACACCTCGGCATCGAGGTCCCCAACCGGAGTGACGTTGATGACATGGCGGCCAGGGCGCGGGAGTTGGGCTCCCTGCACTGGGAGCCGCAGGATATCGGCGGCCAGGTCGGTTACGTCTGCGCGCTCAAGGACCCGGACGGCAATGTGATCGAGATTTCGCACGACCAGAAGGTCTTCAGCAGCGTGCGTCGGTTGTGGGGCGGCGAGTCCTGACCGGCTCATCGACCCGCGCCGCCGTACTGGCCTATCTGGCAGCGCTGAACGCGCGTGACGCGGATCGCATTGCCGCCTGTGTCACCGAGGACTTCGTCAACGAACACACCTCGACGATGGGGCACAGCAGGTCGGGGCGTGCGGCGTACCGCACCGCGCTGACCGCGTTCCTCGCCGAGTTTGATCAGCTGCACTACGAGATCGAGGATCTGATCGTCGACGGCGAGCGGGCCGCGGTCGCGTACCGGATGTCGTTCCGGATGGTTTCCGCCGGAGGCGCACCGGTCCTCGTGCGCGGTGTGTTCCGGTTTCGGGTCAGCGCGGACGGACTGGTCGCGCATCGCGTCGACTACTGGGACAGCGGCGAGGTGCGAAAGCAACTGCCCGCGGCACGTGCGGGACAGGATGTGAATGGGCAAGATGCCACCTCGCAGTGAAGGTTGAAGCGCGTGCACGTTGTCACCACTGGATCCGGCATCGGTCGAGTCGAGGGCGGCGGGATCGCCCTGCTCGACGCGCCGTTTCCGGACGCAGGTGCGGTGATCGAACAGACCGGCTCGCTGGAGGTGTTGGCCGGCCGGCCGGTACGGGACCGCATCGCCCTGGACGGCGCGGACCTGCTGTCCCCGTTGGGCCGACCGCATGCGGTGTGGGGCGTCGGACTGAACTACCGGTCCAAGGCCGAGCGCACAGGCCGCGCGATGCCGTCCGAGCCGATCCTCTACCTCGGCGCGCCGTCGGCGGTCGTCGCTCCCAACACGGCCGTGACGATCCCGGCCGAGCAGACGCTCGAGATGGACTACGAGGGCGAGATCGCCGTCGTGATCGGGCAGCGACTCTACCGGGCCGCGCCCGAGGACGTCTGGCCGAGCATCGCCGGTATCACGGCGGCCAACGACATCACCGCGCGGGATGTCATGCGCAATACATCGGCTCCGACGCTGGCGAAGAGCTTTCCCGGGTTCAACCCGCTCGGCGCGTCGGTGTGCACCCTCGACGAGGTCACCGACCGGGACCGCATCCCTATCCGCACCTGGGTCAATGGCGACCTGCGGCAGGACGACTCGAGCGCCGGCATGATCTTCTCGGTCCCGGACCTACTGGCGCGAATCTCGTGGTTCGCCGCACTCGAACCGGGCGACGTAGTGCTCACCGGTACACCCGCGGGCACCGGTCAGGACAGACAGTGTTTCCTGGCCGCGGGTGACGAGATCCGGGTGGAGGTCGGCCCGGTGTTGCCTCTCGTCACCACCGTGGTGGCCCCGGTCGGCGAGAGCCGACGCGGTGCACACCCAGGAGCACGCGGGCTGATCGCCGCGACGATTCCACCTCATCGAGACCACTGGAGCCCTTCAGATGCCAGACCATGACCAGCCGACGTACGACCTCGTTCTCACCCGGGGCACCGTGCTTGATCCCGCGTCGGGTACCAATGCGCGCGTAGACATCGCCATCACCGGCTCGACGATCGCGGCAATCGGGCCGGATCTGGCCGCCTCCGGCGCGCGGGTCGTCGACTGCTCCGGCTCGACGGTGCTGCCGGGCCTGGTCGAAGGCCACACACACATCTTCCAGCACGTGTCGAAGGTCGGGGCGCCGGCGGAGGAGGCGCACCTGCGTCGCGGCGTCGTCGCGGCCGCTGACGCCGGGACCGCCGGTGCCTCGACGTTCGAGGCGTTCCGCAAGCTGGTGGTCGACGGCACCGATATGCGGATAGTGAGCTTCCTCAACGTCTCGGTGCTCGGCCTCATCGACTTCCGCTTTGGTGAGTTGCTCAATCCCGACACCCTTGTCGTCGATGACGCGCTCGCGGTCGCGTCGGCCAATCCCGATGTCGTCCGCGGCTTCAAGATCCGACTGTCCGAAGACGTCGTGGGCGAGCAATGGGAGTCGCTGCTGAAGAAGTCGCTCGCGCTCTCCGAACAGGCCGGGCTTCCGCTCATGGTGCACATCGGCGAGACCGCCGAGCCGCTGCCGGCCGTGCTCGAGCACCTGCGGCCGGGCGACGTCGTCGCGCATTGCTACACCGGCAAACCCCACGGCATCCTCGACGGCGACCGCGTGCTGCCGGCCGTACTCAAGGCCCGCGAGCGTGGTGTGTTGTTCGACTCCGCGCACGGAAAGAGCAACCTCAGCTTCGAGGTGGCGCGCCGCGCTATCGCCGACGGCTTCCTGCCGGACGTACTCAGCTCGGATACCAGCGCCCGCAACTGGCGCGGTCCGGTGTTCGATCTGCTTACGAGCATTGCCAAGCTGGTGGCGCTCGGTGCGCCGTTGGACGAGTGCGTCCGCCGCGCCACTGTGGCACCCGCGCAGCTACTGCGCCTCGACGGCGAGGGGTACGGACGACTGACCGTCGGCGGCCGAGCCGACGTCACCGTGGTGACCCAGACCGACGAGGTGATGCTGCCCGACGCGGCCGGCGGCTCGATCCTCGCGCCCCGGCTGGAACCGACCTTCGTACTCCACAACGGCGCCGTGGTCGAGACGGTGCCGTGGCGCGGTGCACCGGCATGAGCCGGAGCGGCCGGACCGTCCATCCGGCACGCCGCGACACCGCGAGAACCGGATGAGTACCCGTGTCCACCAGCTGCGGCGTGCGCTGCGGGCCGAGCTGGCTGCGGGGCGGCGCGTGACGGGCACGTTCATCAAGCTGGCCACGCCGGACACCGTCGAGCTCGCCGCAGCCGCCGGCTTCAGCTTCGTCGTGGTCGACCTGGAGCATTCGACGCTCGGCGAGGCAGCCGCGATCTCGCTCGTCAGGCACGCCGACGCGTCCGGCATCGCGGCGCTGGTCCGGCTTCCTGCCGTCGACGCACCGGCTATTGCGCGGCTCCTTGAGAACGGTGCGGCCGGGATCCAGTTGTCGATGCTGCGTACCGCGGAACAGGCACGCGCGCTGCGTGCCGCGACGCGGTTCGCGCCGGAGGGCGAGCGCTCGGTGAGCTTGACCAACCGGGTGGCCGGTTTCGGCGGGTCCGGGCTCGACCCGTTCCTGCGGGCCGAGGCGGCGTCCCCACCGCTGCTGGTTGGGCAGATCGAGACCGCGATCGACGAGCCGTGGCCGGATGTCGTCGGCGGGCTGGACGTCGTGTTCGTCGGCAGTACCGATCTGTCCGTGAGCCTGGGGTACCGGTCGGGCGATGAGCGTTTCAGTGCTGCCGTGGCGGCGATCCGCGCGGCCGCTTACGCCGCGGGTGCGGCGTTCGGTGGCTGGTCGCCGACCCTGGCGACCGCGGGCGACCACGGCCTTTGCGAGGCGGGGTACCTCGTCGTGGGATCGGACCTGCAGATCCTCGCGTCCGGCCTGGGCGCCGCCGCACCTATCGCGAAGGGAACGGGAATGACCGGGCGCAACGCCAAGCTGTTCGGCAAGATCGTGAACTGGGCCGACATCCCACAGACGCAGCTGCGCCGGGGCGTGCGCCGCCGGGTCTACGCCACCGACGAGGTGATGGTCGCCCACCATGAGCTTGCGGTGGGCATGGACCTGAACCCGCACACCCACGAAGACTTCGACCAGTTGGTGTACATCGCCTCCGGCCGGTGCAACTACTACATCAACGGTACGGCGCACGACCTGACCGAGGGCTCGTTCCTCCTGGTGCCTCGCGGCGCGCAGCACTACGTCGAGCCGACCGAGTCGCCGTGCGTCAACATCGATATATTCGTGCCGCCACGCGCGGACATGCTGTCGGAGCTGGGCTACATCGACACGTTGTAGCCCCCGTCCGGCGGCCGGTCGGCGCGACTAGCCGTTCGGTTCGATCGAGTTGCCCAGCCTCTTCGACAGCTCCTGGGCCGTGTCCAGCAGCGCACGCGCCATCGGTGAGTCGACCTCGCACGGGACACTCACTGTCGTGCCGATGATCGCCATCGCGGCGACGATGTCTCCGCCTTCGAAGATCGGTGCCGCGATCGTGCGGACGCCGTTGATGGCGGGCGAGTTCACCGACAGCCTGTGCTTGCGGATGGATTCCAGCTCCTGCTGCAGTCCGGAGGTGCGGCGCAGCAGCTTGGCCAGCGCTGGCACCTGGTCGGACGGCAGATAGGCGCAGAACACCCGGCCCTGAGCGGAGGTGGTCAGATCCAACCGTGCGCCGGTGCGTACGCCGATCCGGATGATGTGGTCGGTATTGTCGGCCGACCGGACGACCATGGCCGTCTCGCCGTCCCACACGCTCAGTACGACGGTCTCGTCGACGGTCTTGAGCAGTTGGTCCATATACGGCTCGGCTGCGGTGACAATCGGCATGCCGGCGCGTGCCGAAGCGGCAAGCGTGAGCACCTGCGGGCCGAGCGAGTACAGCGCGGTGCGCTCGTCGTAGCGCAGCAGGTTCGCCGCTCGCAGCGCCTTGGTGTAGCGATGTGCCGTTGCCTTGCTCGCCCCCAGGCGGTTGGTTATCTCGTTGAGACTCAGGCGTGGCTTGCTCACCGTGAACGAGTCGAGGATCAGGGCCGCGCGCTGGACGGTCTGGATCGTCGGGGAAGCGGCCCGGTCTGTCGGCTCGGGCTCATCCGCCTTGGGACTTCTCCGGGTCATCTGTCCTCTCTTTCGCCAGGGTTCGTCGCGACCGGATGTCCAGTAGGACGAGGGTGGGCACCGGCGCCGCGGCCCGCTGTTCCTCGTCCCGCGGCGACAAAGTATGATGACATGTAACTCCATTATCAGGCTTGGCTGACGGATTTGTGCCTGCCGGAACGGCATGGCTACCGGGCCGAGACGTGGTGCCGTCCCCCATGGATGTCGTTCAGCCGCCCACCTCCGTTGGATTCAGGTCGATAGCAGTCCTCGACAGGGGACTTCGCCGAGCGACTGGTCTCCTGTAGCGAGATAGCGTTTTGCAATGCGAGATGCTTATCATCGCAAGGTGCCGGCGCGGGCGTCAACCGGCCGCACCGAGGTGCCGTCGCTCGCAACGGGGCGCCACCGCTATTGACACGCTCACGGGGACTGAGCGAGGCTAGACGCGATGCGAGACAGCATCTCGTCGTATGCATGAGGTCGATGAGGGGCGGAGCTTGATGTGGGACGCGAGCCAACCCAAGGCCACCGCGCCGATGATCGTGGAGGATTGGGACCGGCTGACGTTCCGTGTCAACCGCGAGGCCTACCGGTCCGAGGGGATATTCGCGCGCGAACGCGAGGCCATTTGGTCGCGGCACTGGCTCTACCTGGGCCACGAGACCGAGATCGCGAACCCGAATGACTTCGTGGTACGTACGCTCGCCGGCCGGCCGCTGATCTTCTGCCGCGACAGCACCGGAGAGGTGCGCGCATTCCTCAACTCCTGTCCCCACCGCGGCACCGTGCTCTGCCGGGAGACGCAGGGCTCCAGCAAGCTGTTCCAGTGCTTCTACCACGCCTGGACCTTCCGGAACACCGGTGACGTCGCGGCGATCCCCGACGAGCAGGCATACCAGGCCGGCGAGGACTTCCGCGCGGCGATGCGGTTGCGTGCGGTCCCGCAGCTAGCCAGCCACGAGGGGTTTGTCTTCGTGTCATTCAACCCGGACGTCCGGCCACTGCTGGACCACCTTGGTGAGGCCGCCGACTACCTGACCATGATCGAGGAGCAGCACGTGGGCGGCATGCAGACGCTGCCCGGCGTGCAGCTCTACAGCGTGCGCGGCAACTGGAAGCTCGCCGTCGAGAACGCGATGGACGGCTACCACTTCTCGCCCACACACAACACCTTCGTCGGCTACCTGCGGGAGAGCGGTTACGCGGTAACCGACGACGACCAGTACGCGTACAACCTCGGCAACGGCCACTCACTGCTGGTGCTGACCGGGCACGGCGGGCGGATCAGCATGATCTGGGAACCCCGCTTCGGTGCGGACGAGCGGGTGCGTACCCAGGCGCACCGCGCCGAGATGGCCGAGCGGCTCGGCGAGCGGCGGGCCCACTACGTGGCGGACGAGAGCCACATCCTGTACGTCTTCCCGAACCTGCTGCTGTTCGACATCGAAGGTTTGTCGATCCGGCAACTCGAGCCTGTTGCCGCCGAGCAGACTGACGTGCGCGCCTGGCAGCTCGTACCGCGAGACGAGGAGCCGGCCGCGCGGGCACTGCGGATGAAGACTGTGGTGAGCTTCGTCGGTCCGGGCGGGCTGGCCACGCCGGACGACATCGAGGCGTACGAGGCGGTCCAGCGCGGCATCGACGCCACTGCGGGCGACGCCCGCTCCGGGTTGGACTACAGCGACATGTCGCGCGGCATGCTCGACGAGGTCAAGGGCGTGCAGGGGCGCTCCATCGACGAGGGCGCAATGCGTGGTTTCTGGCGGCGATGGGTCGACGCCGTGGGCATCCCTGATGGGCTGCATTCCTCCGGCGAGCGCCCGGCCAGCTTCCTGGAGGGGCGTGAGATGCGATGACCCTAGCCAACAGCTACGGCACGACCACCGTCGGCGCACGCGCGGTGAGCCGTCCGGAGGTGGAGGACTTCCTGTACGCGGAGGCCGACATCCTCGACGCGTGGCGTTACGACGACTGGCTCGCGCTGTTCGAGGAGGGTGCCCGGTACGAGATCCCGACAACGGACTACCGCCGCTGGTCTCCGCACGAGTCGGGGTCGTTCGTCAACGACGACTGGGATCTGCTCAGGGCACGGGTCAAGCGACTGAAGTCGCGCAAGGCGCACGCGGAGAATCCGCCCTCGCGCACGCACAGGTTGGTGTCCAACGTGCGGGTGTTCGAGGAGTCCACCGACGCGCTGCGGGTCACGGCCTCCTTCGTGGTACACCGCGCCCGGGACGGCCAGTTCGACACGTACGTCGGCCGCTACGAGCACCTGCTGGCGGTTACCGACGACGGGCTGCGGTTCCGGCTGCGCCGCTCGATCCTCGGCCACGAGGCGCTCCCCGCCGGCGCACGACTGAGCTTCATCCTCTAGGCGGTCGACGATGATCAGACACACCCTGTCGTTCCGGTTCAAGGACGAGGTTGCCGAGGAGGCGCGCCTGGCGGTGCTCGCCGAGCTCGCGACCTTCCCCGACCGCTACTCCGCGATGCGCAACTGGTCGCTGGGGCAGAACATCAGTACCCGGGACTCGACGTTCACTCACGCCATGTCCGTGGAGTTCGACACCAACGAGGATCTGCTTGCGTACCTGACCGCGGATTCGCACGAACGGTTTGTCCGCGAAACCTGGCGACCGGTCATCGCGCAGCAGGCCATCGTCTCCTACGAATACACCGAGCGACCGGCCGACATCGTACGAAGGGCCAGCGAGTTGAGCCAGAAACCCCGCGACCGCGCGCCGTACGGCATGGAGTACGCCCGCATCGAGGTACCGGACCTGCCGGCGACGATCGACTTCCTGCAGTACCACGTCGGTCTGCAGGTGGAGGCGCACACCGACGAGTACGCCTACCTACGCGCCGACCTTGAACACCACTCGATCGAGCTGATCAGCGCGCCGCAGCGCGAGATCGGCGTCACCACCGCGATCGGCTTCAGCGTCGAGAACGACGACGTACTCGCGCAGCTCCAGAAGAAGGTCGTTGCCGCCGGCTACCAGGTGATGGAGCTCCAGGAGCGCCAGAAGTCCTTCTGCGACAGCGGTTTCGCCGTCCGCGACCCCAACGGTCTAATCGTCGAGCTGTTCACCGAATTCCAGGAGTACGCCGAGCCGCCACACATCGAGATCCGGCCAGTGGATCTGGTGCACCCGTTCATCGCCACCACGAAGTTCCAGGAGTCGCTGCACTTTTACACCAAGGTGCTCAACTTCCTGCCCTCCGACCACATCGCCGGGTCGACCACGTTTCTGCGCTGCGAGGACCGGTACCACCACAGCCTGGCGTTGCAGAACAACAAGGAGCACTACGTCGCCCACCTGTGCTTCGCCATGAAGAGCCTGGACCACGTGATGCGGATGCGCGCCCGAGCGCTGTACAAGGGAGTGCCGATCGCGTCGGACATCGTCAACCACTCGGCGTCGACGTCGATCGCGTTCTATATGCACGACCGCAGGTTCGGCCCGCGTTTCGAGCTGTGCGACCGGCACCGCGTCTTCACGCCTGAGGAGCACGAGACGCACCGCGCGCGCAAGATGCCCGCCGATCCGCGCAACATCGACGTGTGGCGGCCCGCGGCCGACGACTGGGGACGGTTCTGACCGGCCCTCTGCTCGATGTGCTGCGCGTCCTGGATGCGACGCCGTCCCCCCGCGCAGGCGAGTTCCCGGCCGCTGCGGCACTGCACGAGTGGTGCACCGCGCGCTGGCCGGAGATCAACTGGACGGTGCAGCGGTACGCCACCGGCGGCGCCAATCTTGTCGCGTCGTGCGGGCCGGGGCCACTGCTGTACTCGCACCTGGACACGTCACTGGACGGAACGCCCGCTGACGAGCCGGTCACCGGGCGGCTCGACGACGCCGGCCCGCTCGCCGTCATCGACGCACACCGGGTCGAGGGGTTCGGGCTCGGCGTTGCCCGGGCACCGGCCGCAGCGGCGTTGGTCGGCTTCGCGACCGCCCGCGCCGGGACACTCCTGCTCGCGGGCTCGGGCACGCACCGGCGGGGCGGCGACGGCACCGGGGTCGCGGCGTTCCTGGACCATCACCCCACTCCCGACGCCGCGGTGATCGCCAAGTGTGGGCCGCCGGCGGTGCTCTGCGAGGAGCCCGGTGCGCTGTACCTCCGGGTGCGCGTGACCGGGAAGTACGGCGCGGTTCTCGACCCGGGCTCGGCGGTACCGCCGGGTGGCGTGATCGCACACGCCGGCGTCGTCCTGGCCGCCCTGCAGAGCTGGCGCGCGCGGTACCTCCGCGATCGCCCGCCAGCCGGCCAGGTGGGCGCGGCGGCCGGGGTCGGCGCGATCCGCGCCGGGCGCCCGGACAAGCCCGACCTCTTTCCGGCGGCACTCGACGTCGACTGCTACGTGGTCACCGTGCCGGGTGAGGACCCGGCGGCGCTGGCCGAGGACCTGGCAGCGTCGGTTCGTGCCCGCTGCGCCGGCACCCCGCTCGCCTCGTGCGGCGTGGACGTCACGCCGGAGCCCATCCACCCAGCGGCAGGTACCCCGGCCGATGCCCCGATCGTCCGCGCCGCGCTCCGGGCTTGGCGCGCCGAGTTCGGAACGGACGCGCCCGCGATCACCGGATGGACCGGCACGACGGACGGCGTTGTGCTGCGCGCCCGCGGCATCGACACGGTGCGCCTCGGGCCGCCGAGCAGCCGGTCGCCGACGGACCCGCGACGCGACGTGCTCGACCTGCGACTGCTGGACGCCTACTCGCGGATCTACACCACGATACTGCGTTCCGTCACCCGCTCAGCCGGTTAGCGCCGTGCGTACCGTGGAGTCGTCCGGGAGCAGGCCGCGGGCGCCTACTCCAGTCGTCGACAGCGCCGCGGCGGCGACGGCGTATCGCGCGGCCACCGCCAAGCCCAGTCCGTCGGCGAGCGCGACGGACAGCGCGCCACAGAAGCAGTCGCCGGCTCCGGTCGTATCCACCGGTGTCACCACGGGCGGCGCGATCACCACCGGTTCGCGCGTGCCCTGTACGACCAGTGCCCCGCGGGCTCCCATCGTCACGACGACGTCGCCGAGCGTGACTCGACGCGACATGGCGGCCAACTCACGCGGCTCGTACAGCCGCGGCGGCTCGCCGGCAAGCTGGCTCAGCTCCCACTCGTTGGGCACCAGTACGTCGACCCGGTCGAGGAGGTCGGCGGGCAGCGCCTGGGGCGGCGCGGGATTGAGCACTACGATGCCACTGGCGGCGTCCACCGCCGCGCGCACCGTCTCGAGCGGCACTTCGAGCTGCAGGAGCAGCACCTTGGCGACCCGTACCGCCGGCACGTCGACATCCGCGGGCCGCAGGGCGTGGTTGGCGCCCGGCGCGACGACGATCAGATTCTCGCCGCCCGAGTCCTCGACCGCGATGGTGGCCGTACCCGTCGGGACACCGCTCGTGGGCAGTACGGCGGAGACATCCACGCCACGTGCCTCGAGGTCCGCGATGAGGCTGTGGCCGGCCGAGTCGTCTCCGACCCGGCCGACCATCGCCACACCGGAGCGCAGCGCGCCCGCCGCGGCGGCTTGGTTGGCCCCCTTGCCTCCCGGGCTCGACCCGGTGCGGGTACCGACCACCGTCTCGCCGCGTCCGGGCAGCCGGTGCACGCCGACGATGAGGTCGAGGTTCAGACTGCCGACGACGGTCACCGCGCGCGACATGCCCACCTCCCATGCTCCCCGGCGTTCAGTTGCCCCAGTCGTCGTTGACCGTCACCGCGTCTCCGATGCGGAAGCGCCCGCCAGGTTTGAGCGGGGCGGCCGGGTCACCCATCACCACCACGTGCTTGCCGAACTGGTCGACCAGCGGGCGGCCTACATCGCGCTTGAGCCACAGGCGGAGCAGGTGACGCCGCCGCTCCGGCTCAGGGAAGTCGACGTAGCCGGTACGGGAGTGTAACGCGGCGTAGTTGAGCAGCCATTGAACGTCCCCGGGCTGGAAGTCCATGTCGATTGCCAGTCCCGGCTCCTGCGAGATTTCGTCGAACAGTTGGAGTACTTCGACCTGTTCGACGGTGAGCCTCGGCACCTCCGGATAGCTCTGCGCCGAGAAGATCATGGAGCTGCCGGCGTAGGTGCTGAACGTCCCGTCGACGTAGCTGATGATCGGCGAGGTGTAGGTCAGTTGCGGCGAATCGGGATCCTGCCTACGCCAGTCCCAGTGGAACGGGTCGAACAGCAGTGGCGCGAGGTCCGGACGACGGCGCAGGATCTCGTTGTAGATCGTGGTTCCACTGACCAAGCTGCTGGCGCCGCCCGACTTCGCGGCGCGCAGGCACATGAGTGCGACCACGTCCGAACTGTCGGAGTGGAACGGCAATCGGTCACGCACGCGGGACGGCAGGGCGCTCGGGTCCTCGAGAGTCTTGTTGGACGTCGCGATGACATGGTCGAGTCGATCGCCCATCTGGTTCTGGCCGATCGGCTGGCCGAGGTGCAGGCCCATGATGTAGAAGATGGCGGCGGCGAGCGGGTCACCGTACTCGTTCGTGCTCAGCCCGCGAACCAGGATGAACCCTCGTCCGGCGTCCATCTGGTGGGCGCACTCGGCGTTCAGGTCGAGGCACGCGTCCAAGGGGTAGTCGGCCGCGGCGACGGTGCGCAGGTCCGGATCGTCGGCCAGGAAGCGGCGGCCAAGTGTTTCGAGTTCGGTCCGCTCGGCGTCACTGAGCACGTAGATCCAGTCGGAGAACTCGGCGAGTTCGTCGCCGCGCCAGGCGGATGGTCCGATGATGGGCTGGAGATCGGTGGTGCTGGTCATTGCCAAACCTCCGAAGGAAGTGGGAGATAGGACGAAAGATCGTTACGGCGGCACGGTCTGTGCCGGGCCGCGGCGAAACCCGTACTGTCTGGCGAACGGTGACGAGTGGTCAGAACGGCGTCTGCGGGTTGCCCGCGGCCGTGCCGGGTCGCATGCCCTCGCGCGGCGGACGGATCCGCAGCGGCTCCTCGTATGCCGGCAGAGACGCACCCGCGGCTGCGCCAAAGGCGAACGCGGCGTCTCCACTCACGGCTGTGCTCCTTCTCGGGCGATCGAATCGAGGCTACGCGGTACTGGAACCTCCGTCAATAATCCGAGACACCATCTCGGATCTGGTACCGGGTAGTGGGCCTCGGTACGCTCAGCAGCATGGTTGCCGAATCGATCGACCGCAGCACCGCCGAGCCGCCGCGCTGGTTTCCGGCAACGGAAACCGCGACGCGCGTGCTGCTCGTGCGCCACGGGTCGACCGTACATTCGCACGAAGGCCGGTTCTCCGGCCGCAACGACCTTCCGCTCGATTCGCACGGCCGCGGCCAGGCCCGGATGCTTGCCCGGCACGTCGCGGGGCTGGCGCCGGTAGCGGCGGTGATCAGCTCGCCGCTGCGCCGAGCACGCGAGACCGCACAGGCGATCGCCGAGCAGATCGGGGCCGAGATTGAGATCCATGACGACCTGGTCGAGGCCGAGTTCGGCGAGTGGGAAGGGCTGACCATCTCCGAGACGCATCTGAAGTGGGCCGAGCAACTGGCCGCCTGGCTGGTGTCGGCCACCGCCGCGCCGCCCAGCGGCGAGTCCTTCGTCGACGTCGAAGTGCGCTCGCGCCGGGCAATAGCCGAGATTGTCGGGGCGCACCGTCACCAACGCGTTGCCGTTGTCTCCCATGTGACGCCGATCAAGACCTTGCTGCGCATCGCGCTGGGCGCGCCTCAGGAGACGATGTTCCGCTTCCACCTGGACACTGCGTCGTTGTCGGTCGTCGACTACTACGACGACGGCACCACTTCGGTGCGTACCATCAACAACTCCGAGCACCCGAGCGAATCGCCCGACTGACCGACCCGACGGCGGGCCGTCGCCGTTCGCGGCTCGGTCAACGGGGCTGCGGCGGGTCGAGGGTGAATACGACGAACGGGTCGTGCCCCGGCCGCAGGTTTGGGAACCGGGCGGCGTAAATGTCGACGGCCTCGCGGCGGCCGGTGTCGCCGCGGGCCACGACGCGGCCGGTGCCGGTACGGGTGACGCCGCGCAGCAGGATCTGTGCCGGGTGGGGTTGGGTGAAGTTGCGCCACCACCGTTTGCGTTCCGGGCCTCCAACCAGCACGACCACCTTCCCGCCGCGTTGGGCGTACATCACCGGTAACACCATCGTCCGGCCGGTTCGGGTACCGGTGAACCGCAGCTCGATCACCTGACGGTCGGCCAGGCGGCGCAGAACCGGGGTGTGCAGGATCCACCGCGTGACCGCGTTGACGTACCTCAGCCATGGCTGGGCCGGATGTCGCGGGCGACGGGAGACCCCCTGATCCACCATCACCGCCCCTCCTTGTCGTCCGGGGTTTCGTTCGTCAGCCTGCCCACCTCGCGCCGTTGCGCGGTAGGGCCTGAAGTCCCTGCTGGCGGCGTGGCACCAGCGCCGCCTGCCTGACTCCGGGCACAAGCGACAGGTGGCCTCGACCGGTGTGGCCATGAAGCGAGATGAAGTCTGTGATGGCCTCGACGACTTCGGCGGGCCGCTCCGAGTGGGCATTGTGGCCGGCGCGCTCGATGATGCGCAGGCACGCGTTCGTTATGCCGGAGGCAAGGGCAACTTGATGCTCGGGCGGGAACAGGAAGTCGTCCCGTCCCGCCAGCACCAGCGTCGGTACGTTGATCTCGCCGAGCCGGTCCATGACCGTCCAGCCCTTGAGCAGGTGGCGGCCGGCGAAGATGAGTGCCTCGGGCCGGGTCTGCGTGCGCCACTCGCCTCGGAGCATTTCGCGAGCGAGCAGCAGGATGCTGGGGTGGTGGTAGTACGCGCGGCCAAACCTCATCAGGGCCGGGATCATTTCTTGCGGCGCGATCTGCCCGTTGAAGAAGCGCCGGGCCAGCCGTACCGTCCGCGGGCCATAGCCGCGCTTGGCGAGGATCTCTGGGGCGTTCTCCTGCGCCCAACGGCTGTCGCCGCCAGTGTCGAGTAGCACGAGGTGCGACAGGCTGTGCGGATACCGCAGCGCGTACTCGAGGGCCACCTGACCGCCGAACGAATGGCCGAGTACCGCCCACCGTTCGAATCCCAGCGTTTGGCGCAGCGCGTCGGCATCCGCCGTCAAGCTCTCCCACGTCATGGTGGAGACGGGAGCGCCCTGCGAGCGTCCATTGCAGCGGTGGTCGTAGAAGATGAGAGTGAATCGGTCGGCGCAACGCCGCAACGGCAGCATCGTCCAGTGATCTGCACCGGGCCCGCCGTGCATGAGCAACAACGGGTATCCGTGTCCTACGACATCGACGAAGAGGGTCACGTCTCGAATCGACATGGCTGTCATGGCATGCTCCCTTGAACGGCTGGGCCCACGGGTCTGTCGGCGACAGCACCCCGAGGGACGTGCGAGTCCCACACGGCGACGGTCGTCATCGCTGCCCTGCCGTCGGCCATGCCGTGGTGCAGCTTCACGAACGGGCCGATCGATGGTGGTCAGCACCGCTGCTGGGGCGACGGCCGGTCATCGTCGGTGTCGCCGTGACAGCCATGTCAGTCTCCCTTCACCAGCTGGCCTGCGGTCCGGCAATCGGCCGGAGCGCAGGACCGAACAGAGATCGACGGACCCACTGCAGGGCCACGTCGATGACCACACCACCCGCGACCGGGGCCCAAAGTCCGAGGGTCACCTGAGGTCGGTCCTCACCACCAGCGCACACCCGCACTATCGGTGCCCGACACGGACCAAGGACCCGGGTCAGCTGACCTTTAGCCCCTACCGGACCGGCCACCGGTGGTCATGCGCTCCGCGGGCACCATGACCACCACGTCACACGCAGCTCGAACCGCACCCGGCGACGGCGCTTCCGCGCTGTTCCAACCGGAACGGTTCATCGACAGGTTGCCGGCGCGACTTTGGAGGTGACCGCCTGGACCGTCATCGATCCGACACCGTCGGCCGTTCTGAACCCGTCGCGCGCGCGCCTAGAATGCCCGCGACTGAGGATGGCGGTTGTTCGCTTCGGTACCCGCGGTGCGAACTCGGTGAGGAGATGCGCGATGGCGGAGAACACGACGCGACTGGTTCTCCGGGTCGAGGACGAGCAGGGTGACCAGGAAGAACTCGGGGCGCTCACCGCCGCGCTCCGCGAGGAATTGTTGGATCTTGACGTTGACTCGGTGGAGCAGCCGTCGGCTGGGGAGGCACCGCCGGGTAGCAGAGCGTTCGAGGTCGCGGCGCTGGGCACACTGGTGGTTACCCTCGCCAAGTCCGAAGTCCTTGCCGCGATCATCAGTGCCGTGACGATGTGGTTGACGAACCGCCGAAACCAGATGGTCAAGATCGAGGTTGACGGCGACGTTCTCGAACTCAGCGGACTGCCGTCCCAGGAGCGCCAGCGGCTGACCGACGAATGGCTCCGGCGCCGGGCTCCCGATGGGGGCCCGTTGACCGGTACCCGAAGTGCGTTGATCATCGC
>JAEHDK010000564.1 GCA_016880465.1 Micromonosporaceae bacterium | reverse complement strand
CGTTACGCCGTACAGCGGGCCAAGTTCGGACGCCGAGCCGCGCTTCACGAACACGAATCCGCCCTCACCTACGTCCAGACGCCGGGCCTGCCCCACCGCTTGGGTCAAGACTCGCTGCCCGAGATGGAACAGCCGCAGCCCATCGTCGTACTCGCGGTCCTCGCGCAGCTCCCCCGTAGCGTCGAACAGCCGGCCACACGCGCCGGCGATGTCCGGCTGCGCCGGGGTCAGCACGTCGATCCCCCGGTTGCGCAGGGGCACGATCAGCGAGGCGGCCGGCCGCCGCGGGTCGATCACCACGGTGCACGCGTCCTGCGCCTCCGCGATCTCCACCGTGCGCGTCTCCAACCAGTCCACGCCCTGCACCCCGGCCGGTATCCGGTAGCCCGGCTCCACCACCTCGACGTGGTAGTGACCGTCGGTCCGGTACCCGGCCGCCAAGATCCACGCCCGGGTACGTTCCTCGTTCATCTCCGCCGCCAGCGCCGGCCGGCCGGCCGGCGCCGAGGTCGGATCTTCGCGGGCCTGCCACGTGTCCTGCGACACCAGCAGCCATCTCGGCATCGTCTCCACCGGCTCCCACCCCAGATACTCAGCGCTGAAGTCCACCAGCGGCATCGCCTCGAAGTCCTCACGCACCGCCTGCTCACGCACCGTCCGGCCTAGGCCCGGCATGCACGTATACCAGGTGTCCGGCGCCCCCGGGTCGGCACCGACCGCGGCGGTGAAATCGAACAGCGCGGTGCCGTGCCGCACCCCGGCCGCGACCCGCTGCCGGGCAAGCTGTCGCTTGGCCCGCAGATACTTCCACTCGTCCGGGCGCACCCGCGCCAGCCCGGGGATCATCGACAGCAGCCACAACTGGCCCCAGTCCCGGGTCATCTTCGCCGGCCGCATACCCAACTCGGTACGGTTGTCCGGCCGCGACCACGCCTCGTCGATCACACCCAGGTCCAGCACATCGCCGGTACCGCCGGTCTTCCCGGTCGTCGACCCGGGCGACCACATCGACCCGTTCGCCCACATGATCGCCTCGCTGTTGCGCTGCAGCCGAAAGCTGAACTGGCGCGGCGGCTTGCGGTAGAACGACGAAGCCATCAACCGGGCCAGGTGCACATCGCGCCACTTCTCCCGGGCCTTGTCCGACGTCTGCGCCGTGTACAGCACCGCCTGCGGACCTGGCGGCGCGAGCACCATCCCCAGCTGCTCGCGCACCCACTGCGTCAGCGCCTGGTCGAATCCGACACACCGGTGCGTCATCACCGGCAGCATCAATTCGGTCTTCCCAGTGGCCTGACGGGGCCCGATCACGACCACCTCGGAGTACGCCAGCAGCCCCGTCTGCGGATCGATCTCCAACGCCACATCGGCGATCAGCCGCTGGTGCGGCATGAACGGCTTACCCAGCCGGCGGGCGATCTCCGCTACCTTCGGCCCCAACGTCGGCCGCTCCGGCGACCGCGGCGTCCCGAACAGCGGCGTCTCGGTCCCATACCGGCGTGGAGAGCTCGGCCGGGTCCTCACCGCCGTCGCCGTCACGCGTCACCTCCCGCAGTTGCCCCAGCGTGACACGCAGCTCCGCCACCAGCTTCGCCGTGATCGACGGGCTCCCGTCGCCGCGAGTGTCGATCGCCCGGGCCAGGACGAGCACCAGCTCGCCGAGGGTGCTCTGCTGCGCTGCCGCACCCATCGCCTGCAGGTCGCGCAGCGCGGCCATTTCCACCCGGCCGGGCGCAGGCTCACCGGCAGCTTCGGCCATCAGCGCCCTTCGGAAAAAACGGACAAGACACACAAAAACGCGGACAGGCGGCGGGTCGGGCAGCCTGTTGATCTTAAAACTCTGACCCCTCCCCCTGCCTGTTGGACGGTACGCGTGTGGTCTCTACCAGTCACGGGAGCGTGGTTCGGGCAGTAGTGACTTGGCACCACGGCTTTGGTTGCACAACGGGTTGCGACCAAGGGCCGGGTCCTGAAGAAGTCCGTATCCGAGTCCAGCGACCTTTGCGGCCGGCAATGGTTTCGCAGGCGGCCTTCCGCTCCAGAACCGTCACCTTGGTACCGCGGTCCAGCCTCGCCAGGACCTCCGACGAGACATCGGGCTGTGTGCGCAGGTTCGCCGCAAGACTCGCCACGACGCCGGCTCGTGATGTTCGCGCCAGACAGCGAACGGAGTCGCCCCCGCGTCCGCTGATATCGATGCCGGCATCCTGCCAGGCCATCTCGCCCGCCCCGGTGACACGCTGGGCGTAGACATAGCCCGTCAACTG
>JAEHDK010000563.1 GCA_016880465.1 Micromonosporaceae bacterium | reverse complement strand
CTGAAGATCGTGGACTGCTATGGGGGCGACGTCTACCTCGGTGGCGCCTTCGAGCGTCTCGTTGTTAACGACGTCGACGTGACTGCCTACGTCGAGGCCGAGCTCGACCGGCAGCATCCCACGCGGGTGCTGGCGCGTGACGCCGCGTCCTCCGTCGACTACCGGGCTGCTTGGGATGCCATCGAGACGCAATGGGAGGCGACGCTCGACCGCGCCAGGCTCCTGCCCGAGGCCAAGCTGCACGAGCAGGTCAACGGCGAGTGGTCGTTCGTCGAGACCCAACGGCACCTGCTGATGGCCGGCGATGCCTGGCTTGGTAATGCCGTGCTCGAGGAGGATGCGCCGTATCACCCGTTGGGCCTTCCTTACGGCGGGATGCCGCCCGACGCAGCGGCGAAGCTCGGGCTCACCCTCGAAGCCACCCCGACGCTCGACGAGGTACTCGCGCCACGGCTCGCTCGCATGGCCACGATGCGGCGTGTCGTCGACGGGCTCACCGAGGCCGAGCTCGATCGGGTGTGTGGTCGCAAGCCGGCGGACCCATATCCAGACCGGGAGTACGTCGTGCGCCGCTGCCTCAAGGTGGTGCTCAAGGAAGAGGCCGAGCATCACCGTTACGCGGTACGCGACCTCGCCGTGCTCGAGGCCGGTGCCTGAACCGGGTGAAGGCGCCCACCGAGCAGGAGCGCTGACCGGTCGGGCGACTTCCAGCCGCAGTGCTGCTGCTACTCCCGGCTCCTCAGCTCCCGTCCCTGGCAGTTGGCAGTGGGCGAATCGTTGCTCCTTTGCTGCCAGGCCGGCGGACCACGTACGCCGGGAACTCGCCTGCCAGCAGCGTGCGGCCCTTATACCGCCAGTTTTCGCAAGATCGTCACTCAAGGGCCAGGCCCGCCGGCGCGGGAGACCCGGGGCAACGGCGCTGCCCGGTGCGAGCCACCCGTTGCAGACTTTGATCGTCCGTGTGGAGCCACGAGAAACTGTCAGAGCGTCCGTGGAGCCGGAACGAACTACCCCAGTGAAGCCCCCGAGGAGCCTGCCGGAATCAGCTCTCCGATCTCCTCGGCGGCTACCCCGGTGCCTTCGTGCTCCCGGGCGGCGACGGCTGGTGCCGCGAGGGTCATCGCTGCTACCCGCCCGACCGCCCCGCCGATCTCACGCCTGAGCATTGAACCTGTCCCAACTTCGTCTGTGCAGGTGGAGCAGGATTGACAGCGCTTCCGTGGGTACTCAACGGCAGCGTGGGCGGGTTGATCGACAGCGGGCGACGAGAACCACTTGGCGGTGGGGGTGGGGGTCACGATGGGGTACCGGTTGTGACGGTGCCGAACGGGTCGCGGATGAGGTACTGCAGCGCCTGTACGGCCTTGACGATGGAGGTCAACTGCCGGGGTCTGCCCCGGAAGTCGCAGGCGAGGACCTTCCAGCATTTCAGTTGGGCGTTGCCGCGTTCACCCACGCACCGCAGGCTGGCGTGGATGCGGTTGGCGGCCTCTTCCCCGCGGGCAGGGTCTTCTCGCCACGCTTGCGCCGGTAGCCGGTGACTACCTGTGGGTGCAGTCCGATGTAGCCCAGGTCGGCCAGCAATCCCAGGAACGCCACCACCTTCTCCGCGATGGCGAAGCGGCGGGCGGCGGTGATGTCCACGGTGCGCCCGGGCAGCACCCCGGACACCCACAGCAGTTCCCCGTCGGGGGCGGCCACGGTCTGCACCGCGGCCCCGTGGCGTTTGTGTTTGCCGCTGTACCAGTACTGCTTGGCGGTGTAGTGGGCCTTGATGCGTTCGGTGGGGATGTTGACCCCGTCGACGATCAGGTACTCCCAACCCGCCTTGACCGCCAGGTGCACCACCTCCGACAGCGGCAACGCCCGCCGCGCGAGGACCTTGATGCCCTCCTGCACCAGGTTGTGGCAGGTGCTGCGCGGTATCCCGTTACCGGCAGCCAGTTTCCGGTAGGTGTGGCCGCCCTCCAGAAACGCCAACGTCACCACCGCCTGCACGCGGGTCTCGTGCACCCGCCACCGGGAGCCGATGCGCCGCCGGTAGCGGGTCAGCATCCTCCACCAGCGAGTTCACCACGTGGGGTGGCGTGGACAGGGCCAGCCCGTAGATGATGGGCGCGGAGACCTCCGCGGGTTGGTTCGTCACAAAATCGATCTACCGGAGGTCTCCTCCATGTCACGGCCCCACCCGGCCAGTCGTGATCGCATCGTGACCGACCCTGTCCTCAACGATGGTTCTCGTCACCAGCAAACGATCAACGTGATTGGCCTGCGTTTGCGCGCGGAACCTCTCGTTGTCAATCCCCGCCCACCTGCGGCAACGAGGTTGGGACAAGCTCAATCCACCTCATTGCGTCATTCTTGGATGTGGGTCATCCTCGTCACGCCTCCAGTCACGTGCTCCGCGGGTCGGCAGGCCGGGCCGCCCAGGTGTGTTCGGCGGCCCGGCGCAACCCGACGTGCGCGCCTGCACGTCGCCATTCAGCGCCGCCTTGCCCATCAGCTCGGAAAGCGTGCCGCTGGGAGCCCGGCGGTTGAAATCCATCTGGAACAGCCGGTTGCGCATGCACCAGCTGTTCAGAAAGAACACGTCTTGCATCGACCCCGCGCGGCAATGTGGGTCACCCGTTGTCGTCGGCGGTCAGCCTTGCGGCGTCCAGCAGCAGGGGCGCGGTCGCCGCCTGTGCCGACGTGGCTCCGACCAGGGCCGCACCGGGCAGCACCACCGAAACTGCGGTGAGGGCAGCTACGAGGAGCCGACGACAGGAACGCATTTCGGCCTCCGGCGATTGGACGGACCGGAACTCCCCCGTGAACGCATCCACCGCCGGCATCACCCGTACCAGACGGTCTCGGAGCCGCTGGAATCGCAGGTGCGTGCGGAGGAGACGCCCTCGACCTTGCTCCGCACCGAAATGGCGACGACCCCAGCGTCCCCGCGACCCCCGCGACCCCGACGCCTTGCCGACCCTCGACGAGGTCCTCGCCCTGCGGGCCGACCGCACGGCCGTCGTGCGCGAGGTGCCGCCCGCTCCAGTACTTCAACCGATGGTGCGCGCAGACACATATCGGTGACGGATGCGCAGACTATCTCGACGTCTCCGACGAGATCTGCGCGCAGCGTCGAAACCATGCAGTCTGGCCATTCTGCTACACTTTTTCGCCGACGGACGCGATCCACTTGACAGTAGCGAGCTGAGGGCGCACGGTGAGGTTCCAGCGAGTCGGAGTGCCGGCGCTGTCGCTCCAGGGGGTGGACTGTGGTTCGCGGTCGTGCGTGGGTGGGGAAGGTGTTGGCGGGCCCGGCGACGCTGGCAGGTGTGGTGACGGTGATCTATCCGGCCTGGTTCGAGGCCCTCTTCGACGCGAGCCCGGACGCCGGATCCGGTGTCTTCGAGTGGGCGATCGCCAGTGCCCTGCTGCTGACATCGCTGGCTCTGGCGCTGTTGGCCCGCCGTCAATTCCGGCGGCCTGGAACCGCGGCCACACGATGAGCGCGCGGGGTTGACGGTCCGACATCCTGCCGTGCGAGTGGAGGAGCAAATGACCGCAGATCTCGCTGCCAGGGTAGGCGAGGGCCCGTTCGCAACGCCGGAGAAACAGCGTGAGCCGGGTGTGAGCACGCATAAGATCAGGAGCGCGTGGTTTCAGGCGCGCGAGGCATGGCCGCTGCGTGAGGCGCCGGTGGAGCAACTCGTCCAAGAGCGGGAGCGGGTTGCCGCCGAGTTGCCTGCTGCCTCCGTCGGCGGTGCGCGCTGGGAGTCCGTCGGCCCGTCCAACATCGGCGGGCGGGCGACCTGTATTGCCTGCGATCCGCGCGACCCCGACCGGATCTGGCTGGGGGCCGCGGCAGGCGGGGTTTGGCATAGCCCGGACGGCGGGCGAAGCTGGACCGCGCAGTTCGACGACCAGCCGACACTGAACATCGGCTCGCTGGCCATCGATCCGAGTCACCCGGATGTGCTCTATTGCGGCACTGGGGAAGCGAACCAGTCGGCCGACTCCCATCCCGGTGTCGGTGTATTCCGGTCCGCGGACGGCGGCAAGAGCTGGCAACTACTGGCACCGTCGGAGCCGGCAGGAGTCCTGCCGCGACGTATCGGCGTGGTAACGGTCGATCCGAACAACAGTGACCATCTGCTCGTCGGCGGTATCGGCTACAGCGGCCGCGTCGCAGGCGGCGGGCTCCTCGACAACGCGGCCAAGGGTCTGTTCGCCTCCCACGACAGCGGCAAATCGTGGGATAGGCAGCTGCGGTTTATCGGCGAGAACCGATTCTTCTGCCACGACGCGAAGTTCCATCCCACGCAGCCAGGGTTGATCTATGCCACGGTCCAGACTCGCGGAACGAACAACGGCATCTGGCGCTCAATGGACGGCGGTGCCACCTGGACGCACCTCGGCGCCGGGTTACCATCCCCGGATCGGATCGGCCGCACATCGCTGGCGCTGGCCGCGTCGGATCCGCGCGTGCTCTACGCGCTGATCGAGCGACGTCGCAAGGTGCTCGGCGTTTTCCACAGCGAAGACCACGGCAACACCTGGACCTCGGTCGGCGGCGCGCATTTCGCCCGCGAGGGGCAGATGTCCTACGGTAACGCGATCGCCG
>JAEHDK010000562.1 GCA_016880465.1 Micromonosporaceae bacterium | reverse complement strand
GACGCCGCACCGCGGAGGTCGCCCCAGGGCAGACCTGCGCCGCCGGGCCCAGCATGTGGCGCTCCAGCAGGCAGCGGAGGGTTTGGCGGCACACGTCCCCGCGTCCTGCGGCGACCGCCGGCCGACCCGCCGCCCACGACCGGCCGGTCGGCCATGGCTGTCGGGTCGGCCGGCCCTGTGCGCCGCCTGCGGCGGACTCCAGCCTGGAGGTGGACCGGGAGGTGACCCGATGAATGGTGTTCGTCGCGCTGCCGGGCCGTTGATTGGCCTGCTTCTGGCGGCATCCGTCCAGGCGTCGTGCGGGCGCGGCCCCGAGCCGACGACCCAGCCGTCGCCCACCATCGCGGGATCGGCCGCGCCGACCGAGGGCACACCGACGCCCATCGCGACGCCGGCGCGGACGACGGCGGCACCGACCCCGACACCGGCGCGAACCACGCCCGCACCCAGCCGGACCACGCCCAAGCCGCCGTTCCCGCCGAGCTTGGCCGGCAAGGACGTCGAACGGATCCCGACGACCCGCAAGGTCGTCGCGTTGACGTTCGACGCGGGTGCGAACGCGGACGGCGTGTCGGCGATCCTGGCGACGCTGGCCCGCGAGCACATCACCGCGTCGTTCTTTCTCACCGGCAGTTTCGTGCAGCAGTATCCACAGTCGGCACGGTCGATCGCCGACGCTGGGCACCGGCTCGGCAACCACTCGGTCTCGCACCCGCACTTCCCCTCGTTGACCGACGCGCAGATGCGGGCACAGCTGACCGGTGCCGAAGCGAGCATCAAGGCCGTGACCGGCCGCGGTGCGACGCCGTTGTTCCGCTTCCCGTACGGCGACACGACGGCGCACGCGATCTCGGTCGTCAACGCACAGGGTTACGTCGCGGTCCGGTGGACCGTCGACAGCCTGGGCTGGCAGGGGACGAGCGGCGGGCGCAGCGTCGGCTCCGTCACCCAGCGTGTGCTGGCTGCCGCCGTACCCGGTGAGATCGCGCTGATGCACGTCGGTTCGCATCCGACGGACCACTCCACGTTGGACGCCGACGCATTACCTGGGATCATCGCTGGCCTGCGCGAGCGCGGATACACGTTCGTCACGCTCGATGCGCTCAGCACCGCGTGAGCGGTCGATCGCCGGGCCGGGCCGTCTCCGGGTCCGGTCGAATGGCATGGTGGGCTCGGGCCGCCGGACCCTGTGCGGCGCCCCGTCCCACCTGCCATCGTGAGGTATGGTCAACGATCTGCGCGGCGTCGATCTTCTTGGGTGTCCGACGCTGAACAAGGACGCCGCATTCACCGACGAGGAACGGGACATCTACGGGCTCCGCGGTCTGCTGCCGTGCGGGGTGGCCACCCTCGAGCAACAGGTCGCACTGGAGCTCGAGCACCTGCGCCGCAAGACGGACGACCTGGAAAGGTACATCGGGTTGGCTGCGCTGCAGGACCGCAACGAGACCCTCTTCCACCGGCTGCTGCTCGACCACATCGAGGAGCTGGCACCGGTCGTCTACACGCCGACCGTCGGCGAGGCGTGCCGGCAGTTCAGCCACATCGTCCGCCGACCCAGGGGTCTGTGGATCACCCCCGACGACATCGGGCGGATTCCCGAGCTGCTCCGCAACGTCGGTCGACCGCAGATCCAACTGATCGTGGCCACCGACAACGAGCGGATCCTCGGCCTCGGCGACCTCGGTGCAGGCGGCATGGGTATCCCGATCGGGAAGCTCGCCCTCTATACCGCCGGCGCGGGCGTACCTCCGGGTCGCACGCTCGCCGTGTCGCTCGACTGTGGCACCGACAACCAGGAGCTGCTGCGCGATCCCCTGTACCTCGGCTACCCCAAGCCCCGGCTGCGTGGCCCGGACTACGACGCGTTCATCGAGGCGTTCGTCCAGGCCGTGTCCGCGCAGTACCCCGACGTCGTGCTGCAGTGGGAGGACTTCAAGCAGCACAACGCGGTGCGCCTGCTCGACCGTTACCGCCGCCGGGTCCCGAGTTTCAACGACGACATCCAGGGCACCGCCGCGGTCGTGGTGGCCGGTATTCTCGCCGGGTTGCGGCAGCGCCGGGAGTCGATGACCGGCCAGCGGCTGGTGCTCGCCGGAGCCGGCGCCGCCGGCATCGGCATCGCTCGACTCGTCGAGGCCGTCATGCGGGACGAGGGTTCCCGCGCCGACCTGCGGCCCGCCGTGGTGATGCTCGACTCCGCCGGCCTCATCTTCGAAGGTCGCGACCAGATGGACGACGACAAGCGCCCGTTCGCGCTACCGCAGCGCGAGCTGCTCCGGTTCGGGTTCGCCCCAGCCGACCGGTACGACCTGGAGACAGTCGTCCGGCAGGTGGCCCCGACCATCCTCATCGGCACGACCGGTACGGCGGGGACCTTCACGCAGACCGCCATCCGGGAGATGGCCGCACGGGTGCCCGCGCCGATCGTGATGCCGCTGTCCAACCCCACCTCGAAGGCGGAGGCGGTGCCGGCGGACATATTCGCGTGGAGCGAGGGACGCGCGGTCGTGGCGGCCGGCAGCCCGTTCGACCCGGTACTCGTCGACGGGCGGCAGCGGGTCGTCGGGCAAGCCAACAACGTGTTCGTGTTTCCCGGCGTCGGGCTCGGCGCGATCGTCGCGCGTACCCGCGAGGTCACCGACCGCATGTTCCTCGTCGCGGCCACCACCCTGGCGGGAATGATCCCCACCGACCGCCTCGAACAGGGCGCCCTGTATCCCCGGTTAGGTGATCTGCGCCCGATCTCCCGGGCGATCGCCGTCGCGGTGGCACGGGAGGCGTGCCGAGCCGGGGTCGCGCGGTTACCCAGCGAGCGGGACATCGAGTCCGCGGTGGATGCGGCCATGTGGACACCCGGGTACCGCCGCCAGACCCGCCCGTCGGCGTCCTGGTCTACTTAGGAGGCCGGGCCCGGCTCGGCCGGGCTCGATCGGCAAGCAGTGGCAATCGGCCCCGGTCTACGGGACGGCCGGCCCTTGGCCGCCGGGTGCGCTCCGCACAGGATTGCGCTTGGGAAGCCGCTTGGCCGCCGACCGCGTCCGGGTGGCCGGTCAGCGGTGCTCGCCGGCAGCCCGGCACGGCCTCACGACGTGGAGAGGAGTGCGTCATGCCGATCGAACCGTTTGGCCCGGTGGTGGTGGGGGTGGACGGCTCTGCCGAGAGCTTCGCCGCGCTGGACCTCGCGGCGGATGAGGCGGCCGGCCGAGTCACGCCGCTGGTGGTAGTCCATGCCTGTCCCGGCGTGGGCTGCCCCGTCGTACCGGCGTGCGCGCCGGAGTGGGTGGAGGCCATCGCCGGGCGGCGGCGGCTGCTCGCGACGGCACTCGGCCAGGTAGGCGCGGCGCATCCCGGCCTGGCCGCGTCCGGCGAGCTGGTCGTCGGCGATCCGGCCGAGACGTTGATCGCCCGCTCCGCCGGCGCATCCCTCGTGGTGGTCGGGCATCGCACCGGTGGGCTCCCCCGCGCGCCGCTCGGCCCGGTGGCCGAGCACGTGGCTCGGCACGCCGCGACTCCGGTGCTCGTACACCGGCCGCTCGCGATGTCCGAACCGGTCGAGTCGCCCCGGCCGGTACTACTCGGAGTGGGCGACCGCGCCGGTACCGAATCCACGATCGAGTTCGCCTTCACCGAGGCGGACCTGCGGGGCGCGCCGCTCGTGGCGATGTACGTCCGGTTGCGCGCCGGTGTCGAGCCGGAACCCAGTCATCCGGCGGCTTACCAGGCCGAGCGGGCGCAGGAGGAGGAGGAGGCCGACCGAATGCTCGCCCAAGCGCTCGCATGCTGGTCGACGAAGTACCCCGACGTGCCAGTGCGGCGCCGCGTCCAGCACGGCCCAGACGCGGCGCAGGCTCTGCTAGCGGCCACCGCCACCGCCCAACTGGTGGTGGTAGGCCGCCCCCGGCGGAGCGGCCTTTCGGAGTCGCTGTCGAGTTCGGTCGGCCATGCGCTGGTCGAGCACGCCGGCTGCCCGGTCGTCATCGTTCCGTGACCGTGCGAAGCTCGCCCGGCCAACGGCGGTCACGAGACGCTGAACGGATGCCCGTGGTACGAGCGCGTGGCGAGCTCGGTGTCGTCGAACTCGTACTCGAGCCGGTTGACCACATCCACCACACCCGCGACCGTCTCGGTCAAGCGGGCGGCCATCTCGGTGAGCGTCCGGTTGTCCAGCCTCCCGACCAAGGTGACGATCCCGGCGTTCACGGTGACCTGGACCCACGCCGGGTCGACCCACATCGCCCGGCGCAGGACGTCCTCCGCGACATCGCGGCGGATGTCCTCGTCCGGCCGCTGGAAGACGCGCAGCAGGTCGCCGCGGGACACGATGCCCACGATCCGGCCCAGGTCGTCGGTGACCGGCAGGCGCTTGACATGTTCCTCGTCCATCAACCGCGCCGCCGCGCCGAGCTTGGTACCAGGCATCGTCGTCACTGCCGGCCGGCTCATCAGATCACGCGCTGTTTCGCCGCCCGCCTTCGACCGGGCATCCCGAGCCCGCCGGGTCTCGAAGAACCGGCGTACCGGCTCCTCGCCGGCGAACTCCACCTTGTGGAGCAGGTCGGCCTCGGACACGATGCCACGCACGTGCCGGAACTCGTCGATCACCGGCACCGCGCTTATGCCGTGCTTGGTCAGGATCTCGGCGATCTCGCGGTACGGCGTGTCCTCCCGCACGGTGACCACATCGTGCGTCATCACGTTTCGTACGGTCCAGTTCCTCATGGCGTCCTCCCTGGGCTCGGGCCCAACCTAGGCTCGGCCGGCCGGGCCCGGCAGTGCCGATCGACTGCTCTCGAAAGGCCCATGGACCTGCCGGTCGCGCGGCCGGCTCCCGCCGGCCGCACCGACTGATCGTCCACTCCAGACACTGCGCGTCGGCCCGGCCCAACCCGGGATCGCGGGTCGAAGGTCCCGGCTGGGTGGGCGGCCGGGCCCTGCCGGCCGCCGGACCACTCCACCAGCATGGATGTGACCGCTATGACGATGGGAGGGCACGATGAAGGTCGACCCGGGCCGCCGGGCCGCCGACGCCGGGCTGGCCGCCGCATTGCCCGACTGCCTCAACGCGGCGATCGCCGCGCCGTCGATCCACAACACGCAGCCGTGGCGCTTCCGCGTCGCCGAGCATCACATCGACGTACTCACCGACCCCGTTCGCAAGTTGGGGGTGATCGACGCACCCGGCCGTGAGCTGTACCTCAGCATCGGCGCGGCGGTGCTGAATCTGCGCGTCGCCATCGCGGCTCACGGCCGCGTACCGGTCGTGCGGCTGCTGCCCGACCCGGGCGACCCGGAGCTGGTCGCCCGCGTGACGCCCGGCGCGGCCCGGCACGTGTCGGAGACGATCCGCCTGCTCGCCCGGGCCATCCCGCAGCGGCGGACCAACCGCCGCCCGTTCTTCCCCGTCGACGTCCCCGCGGCGGCGATGGCCGCGCTGCGGGCCACCGCCGCCGCCGAGGGTGCTCGGTTGACGCAGGTCGACACCGTCGGTCGCGACGCCGTACTCAGCATCGTGCGAACGGCCGAGCATCGGCGCCGTGTCGACCCGGCCTACCGGCAAGAG
>JAEHDK010000561.1 GCA_016880465.1 Micromonosporaceae bacterium | reverse complement strand
GGGTGCCCGATGGCCGGCCGCCCGGCGCGGCGCCCGGCCCCCGCCCGGCCCCGCCGAGCAGCCAGAAGACCAGTACGCCGACGACCAGCGCCAGCGGTACCGCCACCAGAGTGGCCCGCCGGGCGGCGGCACGCGTGATCGGGTCGGGCATCTACAGGTGCACCACCGAGCAGGTGAGCGTACGGGTGATGCCGGGCACCAGCTGTACCTTGCTCACGATCATCTTGCCCAGCTCGTCCACGCTGCGGGCCTCCGTGAGCACCACAACGTCGTATGGTCCGGTGACCGCGTCCACCCGCACGACGCCGGAGATGTCCCGGATCGCCGCGGCCACGTCGCGGGCCTTGCCGACCTCGGTCTGGATGAGGATGTACGCCTGGACCACGACACGTCTCCTTCTCCGCCACCGGCGGGCGTTCGCCGTGAAACTACCGCAAGGGGCCGCGGCTGGCGGGCACGGGTGGTACAGGGGCGTCGACGGGTCGATGGGGAGGAGATCTGGGTGAGCCTCGCGGAGACGGGTGAGTTCGGCCTGATCGCCCGGGTGGTCGCCCGGTTCGGTGGCGGCCCGGGCGCGCTGCCCGGCGCCGGTTCCGCCGTGCTGCTCGGCCCGGGTGACGACGCGGCGGTCGTGGCCGCACCGGACGGCCGGGTTGTCGCGTCGACCGACGTCCTCGTCGAGGGCCGGCACTTCCGGCGGGACTGGTCCAGCGCCCGGGACGTGGGCCACCGGGCCGCGGCGGCGAACCTGGCCGACCTCGCCGCGATGGGCGCGGTGGCGACCGCGCTGCTCGTGGCCCTCGGTATGCCGCCCGAGCTCGACGTGCGCTGGGCCGAGGAGCTGGCCGACGGCCTGGCCGCCGAATCCGCCGCGGTCGGTGCGGCCGTGGTGGGCGGCGACGTATCGGCCAGCCCCACGCTGATCATCGCGGTGACCGCGCTGGGCGACCTGCAGAACCGGTCACCGGTACGCCGGGACGGCGCCCACCCGGGTGACCTCGTGGCGATGGCGGGTCGGCTGGGCTACGCCGCAGCCGGGTACACGGTGCTCTCGCGCGGGTTCCGGTCGCCGAAGCTGCTCGTCGACGCGTACCGCCGGCCGGCAGTGCCGTACCCGGCCGGCGTCGTGGCCGCGGAGCACGGCGCGACCTCGATGATCGACGTATCCGACGGGCTCGTCGCCGACCTCGGCCACCTGGCGACCGCGAGCCGGGTGCGGATCGACGTACGGCGGGACGCGTTCGAGGTGCCCGATCCGATGCGCGATGCCGCGCGGGCGCTCGGCGTCGACCCGTACGGCTGGATCCTGGCCGGTGGGGACGACCACGCCCTGGTGGCGACGTTCCCGCCCGGTGCGGCGCTGCCGGCGGACTGGCGGGTGATCGGTGCCGTCGGCGAGGGCGCCGGGGTGACCGTGGATGCGGAGCCGTACCACGGCCCGCGCGGGTGGGACCACTTCGCCAGCTAGCGCCGCGAAGGCTGCCGGCCGTCCGGCGCGGACGGCCGTTACCCTTACCCGCGTGACGGATCTCGTGATCAGACCGATCCGCTACGGCGCACCGGTCGTGCAGGCGTTGGTCGGCGAGGCGATGGCCGATCTCGGTGAGCGGTACGGCGGGTCCGGCGACGGTACGCCGGTCGACGCCATCGAGTTCGACCCGCCGGACGGCGCGTTCCTGGTGGCCTATCTCGACGGGGTAGCGGTCGGCTGCGGCGGCTGGCGCTCGTACCTCGACCAGAGCGATGGCGACGAGACCGCGGAGGTCAAACGGATGTACACCCGGCCGCATGCCCGGGGCCACGGCGTGGCGCGGGCCGTGCTGGCGGCGATCGAGGAGTCCGCGCGGGCGCAGGGCCGCAAGCGGGTGATCCTGGAGACAGGTCTGAAGCAGTCCGAGGCGATCCGCCTCTACGAGCGGGCCGGTTACGACCGGATCGAGAACTTCGGCCACTACAAGGACAGCCCGGGCTGCGTATCCTTCGGCCGGTCATTGTGAGCCGCCGGCGAAGCAGAAGCGAGGCCCAACCAGCTCAGCCGCGGGCGACCTTGCCCGCCTTGATGCACGACGTGCAGACCTGCATCTTGCGGGTCGTGCCGCCGCCGGCCGGCGTACGCACGGTCTGGATGTTGGGGTTCCAACGGCGGTTGGTCCGCCGGTGCGAGTGGGACACGTTGTGGCCGAAGCCTGGTCGCTTGCCACAGACGTCGCACACGCTAGCCACGGGATGCTCCAGAGGTGATCGTCAGGCACTCGGCTCGGCCGGCCTGACCGGATACGGACAACCGAGCTAGATTACCTGATGCGCGGCGAACCGGCCAACCGGGCATCGGGCAGTAGGCTTTCAGGCCGTGCTGGATTGCCTCGATGCCGCCGCGGTCCGGCGGTGGTGCGCCGCGGGACTCGCCGGGCTGCGCCGGTGCCAGCGCGAGATCGACGAGCTGAACGTCTATCCGGTACCGGACGGCGATACGGGTACGAACCTGGTCCTCACGCTCGCCTCCGCCCAGCAGGCCCTGGACCGCGACCGGGAGACCGGCACCGCCGCCGAGCCCGGGCACGGGCGCGCACTGCGGGTGATGGCCCGCGGCGCGCTGCTCGGCGCCCGCGGCAACTCCGGCGTGATCGTCTCGCAGATCCTGCGCGGGCTCGCCGACGGGTTGGGGCAGACCCCGGTGGTGGGTGGCACCGCACTGGCCGGCGGGCTGCGGCTCGCGGTCACCGCGGCCTACGCGGCCGTCGCCGACCCCGTCGAGGGCACGATCCTGTCCGTGGCCGCCGCCAGCGCCTCCGCCGCGGAGGGGGCACACTCCGACGATCTGTGCACAGTGGTACGCGCGGCGGCGGCCGCGGCCGGGGAGGCGCTCGCGCTACCCCCGGACCAGTTGCCGGTGCTGGCGCGGGCCGGCGTGGTCGATGCCGGCGGGCGCGGGCTCGTGGTGCTGCTCGACGCGCTCAACGAGGTGGTGACCGGGGCGGCGCCGCCGGTGCCGGCCGCCGTACCGGCCACGGTCCCCCGGCGCGTCCGCGGGCCGGTGGAGATGGCTCGGGAGGCCGGCACGGCCGAGTTCGGGTACGAGGTGCAGTACCTCCTGGACGCCCCGGAGGCCGCCCTCGCCACGC
>JAEHDK010000560.1 GCA_016880465.1 Micromonosporaceae bacterium | reverse complement strand
CTAGTACGGCAGCCCGGGATCGTTATGTAGATAGTTGTTGATGGGCGGTCCGCTCGGCGTGTCTGCGGGTGCGTGGACGGCCGCCACGTGATCATCAGTGACTTGTGGAGACAACTAAAGATCTTGTGGCGGCCGCTTCAGACAGCGTAGACGCCGAGGGGTGGTTGGCGGAGTTCGACTGCGCGTTCGCGCGGATCGCGGGCCGGTTCGGGCGGGTGGAGCCGCGTCGGCGGGCGCGGGCGTTCCTGCTTGGGTTGCTTTCGGATGTGGATTCCCGGTCGTGTTGGCAGTTGGCTGAGCAGGCCGGGGACGCCTCGCCACACGGCATGCAGCGGCTGCTTGGTGAGGCACGCTGGGATGCCGATGCGGTGCGCGACGATGTGCGCGGTTACGTGGTCGACGAGTTGGGCGACCCCGCTGCGGTGCTGATCCTGGATGACACTGGGGACCTGAAGAAGGGTGTGCACAGCGTCGGGGTGCAACGGCAGTACACCGGCACGGCGGGGCGTATCGAGAATGCCCAGGTGGCGGTGTTTCTGGCCTACGCCTCTGCCCGCGGGTACACGTTCATCGACCGGGAGATCTATCTGCCGCGGTGTTGGACCGACGATGCGGCCCGCTGCGCCGCGGCCGGGGTACCCGAGCAGGTCAGGTTCGCCACGAAGATCAGTTTGGCGCGGCGGATGCTGGCCCGTGCGCTGGATGCGGGCACGCCGGCCGCCTGGTGCACCGCGGACGAGTTCTACGGCGGCGACCGCGGGCTGCGCCGGGACCTGCAGGCCCGCGGCCTGGGCTACGTGCTGGCCGTGGCCCGAAGCCACCGCCTCACCACCTGCGCGGGCATCGGCGCGCAACGCGCTGACCAGATCGCCGCCGGGCTGAGCAGGCGGGCGTGGAACCGGTACAGCGCCGCGGACGGGTCCAAGGGGTGGCGGGAGTACGACTGGGCGTGGGTGACGATCACCCCACCTGAGGACGAGGCCGCCGGCCACCACTGGCTGCTGATCCGGCGCAGCCTCTGCGACGGCGAGCTGGCCTTCTACCGCTGCTTCTCACCCCGACCGGTCGGCCTGCCCGCCCTGATCCGGGTGGCCGGCACCCGCTGGTGCGTCGAAACCTGTTTCCAGACCGGCAAAGGCGCGGTCGGGCTCGACCAGCACCAGCTGCGCCGCTGGGATCCTGGTACCGGTACACCAGCTTGGTGATGCTCGCCCACGCCGTGCTTACCGTGATCGCCGCCCGTGAACGGGCGCGGCGCCCACCAAACGACACTCAAGGCCTGATTCCGTTGACTGTCAACGAGATCCGCCGCCTGTTCGCCAAGCTGGTCACTAACCCGGTGCACACCATCGGCCACTGGCTGGCCTGGTCACGATGGCGACGCCAACACCAAGCACGCGCCAAGACCAGCCATTACCGACGCCGAGGCCAACTCGCGAATCCACCAGCATCTACATAACGATCCCGGGCTGCCGTACTAGTTGCCCTTGACGGCATCGAAGCGATAGCGCGCGCGGGCGACACCGATGCTGCCGACGCCCTTGTCGATCTGACGACGTCGTCGGACAGGTCGGTCCAGGCGGCGGCTGTCGTCGCGCTGAAGTACATGGAGATCCACCGCGATCACTTTGAACGGGTGCGGGCCGCCTTGCCGGCCGACCGCTCCCACCTCCTCGACATCCGCCGTGCGACGGTTCGAGACGTGCCGCAGGTGTCCGATCCCCGTCGCCACCTTCGGAAAGAGCCGAAAACGATCGATTCCAGGCCGGATCCCGAGACCGGTGAGCGCCGCGTTGATGCCCCGGCACCATCGCCGAAGGCGCGGGCTCCGCGGGTGAGTGGAGAACATTGAGCCATGGCCGATTGCACGTACGTCGTGGATAACCTTACGAGCACGGGCGACGTGCTCTACGGGAGTCGGACCTGCAACCAGCCCTTCGTCGACTACGCCTGGTACGACCACGGCTTCAACTATGACTACTGGCAGGACGGCTGGGGCTGGGACGACGCGTGCAACATCCGAAAGCCGCTGGCCCGGGTGTTCAACG
>JAEHDK010000057.1 GCA_016880465.1 Micromonosporaceae bacterium | reverse complement strand
GGTCCGCCGCTGCTCCGCGGCCTCGCGGACGGTACGCCCCCGCGGCGTGTACCGCCGCGCCTCGGACATGGCGCCGCGCACCGACGACTCCTGTGGCGCGCGCGGGTTCGCCGCGCGCCGGGGCGGCAAGCCTCACCGCCCGGACACGGTCTGGCCGGTGCCGCTCGCCGCACCGTTCGCCGGCTGCGGTACGCCGAACACCCGGCCGTCCGGCATGCGCAGGTACGCGGGCTTGTCGGCCGGGATGAGGCCGAGCCGCCGGGCCTGGGCCTCCAGGTCGCCGGAGGACTCCTTCACGGCCAGGTCCCGCTCGAGCTCCTCCTGCTGCTGGGTGAGCGAGGCCTGCCGCCGGTTCAGGTCGTCGAGCCGGAACGCGTTCTCGTTTATCTTCGTGTTGAGCAGCAGGATGCCCAGTACGCCACCGATCACGACGGTGAGTACGAGCACGACGAATGGGGTGCGCGGCACCGCCACGGGCGGCGGCGGCGCGACCTCCAGTTGCGGCGCCGACGCCGGTGCCTCCGGTGGGGCAGGCCGCAGCGCCGCCGTACCTTCGGTGGGAAACGCACGAGCGTGCTGCGCAGCCGCGATCCGGCCCCCCGACCGCGGTGCGCGCACACCCCTTTCACGGGTCGTTGTCATGTCCCTTCCCCCGGGTGGTCTCGCCCCGGACGAGCGCCCGAGGCTGGCGGATCGCCCTGATCCGGCGCGGCCGTTCGCGGGCGGCGGCGGCCGGGATCGGGCGGCTGGTGTGGTCGATGCGTTCCGCGGCCCGCAACCGTACGGAGGCGGACCGCGGGTTCGCGGCGAGCTCGGCCGGATCGGCCTGCTCTGCGCCGCGGGTGAGCAGGCGCATGGTCGGTCCCGTTCCGGGCAGCTCCACCGGCAGGTCGACCGGGGCACTGGACCGTACGCGGGCGGCAATGGCCTGCTTGACGATGCGGTCTTCGAGCGAGTGGTACGACAGCACCACCACTCGACCGCCGACCGCGAGCGCGTCGAGCGCCGCGGGCAGCGCGTCTTCCAATGTGGACAGTTCCCCGTTCACCTCGATGCGCAGCGCCTGGAACGTACGCTTCGCCGGGTGGCCGCCGGTACGCCGGGCGGCCGCGGGGATGGCGTTCTCGACCAGCTCGGCGAGCCGGGCCGACGAGGTGATCCGGGCCCGGCTACGCGCCCGGACGATCGCGGCGGCGATGCGCGAAGCGAACCGCTCCTCGCCGTACCGCCGCAGGATCCGGGTCAGCTCCGCGGCCTCGTAGGTGTTGACGATGTCCTCGGCCGTCGGGCCGCGGGTCTGGTCCATCCGCATGTCGAGCGGCGCGTCGCGGGCGTACGAGAACCCGCGGTCGGCCGCGTCGATCTGCAACGACGAGACCCCGAGGTCGAACAGCGCGCCGTCGACGCGGTCCAGACCCAGCTCCTCGAGTACGGCCGGGAGCTGGTCGTAGACGGCGTGCACGAGGTGCGTCCGGTCGGCGTACGGGGCGAGGCGGTGCTCCGCGTGCCGCAGCGCCTCGGGATCGCGGTCGAGCCCGACGAGTACGGCATTGGGGTGCGCGGCGAGTACGGCTTCGGCGTGGCCGCCGAGGCCGAGGGTCGCGTCCACGTGTACGGCGGACCGGCCGGCCGGCTCGAGGGCAGGAGCCAGCAGCTCCAGGCACCGGCGCAGCAGCACCGGTAGGTGGGCGCCACGCGGCTCCCCCATCTCGACCCCCTTGCTCCGTGACCTCCGGCCGCTCGCCGTACCGCTAGATCCCCATCCGCTCGGCACGCCTGGCATCGGGGAAGAGAAGCCAGGTGCGCCAGCGGCTGGAGATCTCGCAGTACGGCTCGCGGCCGGTCGGTCC
>JAEHDK010000559.1 GCA_016880465.1 Micromonosporaceae bacterium | reverse complement strand
GGCCGGGCGCCGCCGCCCGGCCGGCCAGCACGGCGGCGAGGGCCACCATGGCGGCCTGGGTCGAGGAGTACGTCGCCAGCAGCGTCGTCGACTGGGACTGGCGCAGGATGACCGGGGCGTCCATCGCCACCGTCACGGCGGCGGCGGCGGACAGGTCGCTCGCGCCGTCCGAGTACCCCATGAGATGGATCTCGGTCCCGCCGGACGCGACCACCTGCACCCCGGCGGCGCGCAGCGCGTCGGCCAGCCACTGGCGCTGCCGCGAGTAGCCGCCGCCGGCAGCGGTGATCGATACCGGCCCGCGGACGAGCGGCCCGGTGCAGGACCCGCGCAGGATCGTCACCGCCTTGGCGGCGGCGGCCGCCGCGGCGGCGGCGTGCTCGGGAGTGTTCACTGTGGACATTGCCGGCTGCGGCGCACCGGCCAGCCGGAGCTTGAGCGTGACTATCCGGGTGACCGCCTCCACCAGCCGGGTGCGCGGCAGCGTACCGGCGCGCAACCCGGCGAGCAGGCCGGCCTGGGCCGCGCCGAGGTCCGGCGGCATCAGCAGCAGGTCGTTGCCGGCCAGGAGCGCGCGTACCGCCGCCTCGCCGGGCGGGTACCGCTGGGCGGGCGCCATGTTCATGGCGTCGGTGACGACCACGCCGTCGAAGTGCAGCTGGCCACGGAGGACATCGGTGAGCACCTTGTGCGAGAAGGACGCCGGTACGCCCGGGTCGAACGCGCGGGAATCCAGGTGCCCGGACATCACGAGCTCGGCGCCGGCCTGGATGCCGGCGGTGAACGGCGGCCGGTCCCCGGAGTCCCAGTCGGCCAGGGACTGGCTGAGGACGGGCAGGTCCGTGTGGCTGTCGGCGGTGGTGTGCCCGTGCCCGGGGAAGTGCTTGAGTGTCGCCGCCACCCCGCCGGCCTGCAGCCCACGTACCGCGGCGGCGACCTGGGTCGACACTGCGACCGGATCGGAGCCGTACGAGCGGGAGCCGATCACGCCCGCGCCGCTGCTGCCCAGGACGTCGGCGTCCGGGGCGAAGTCCACCGTGATCCCGAGCGCCGCCAGCTCGGCGCCGGCCACCCGCCACGCGGCCTCGGTCAACACCGGATCCCCGGCCGCGCCGAAGGCCATCCCGCTGGGCAGCTGGGTGACGCCCTCCTTGACCCTGGTCACCGTGCCGAACTCCTGGTCGGTCCCGATGAGCAGCGGCACCCCGGCCGCCAGCTGGCCGGCCGCGGCCTGAATGCCGGCGGTGAGCTCGTGGACCTGCGCCGCGGAGTCCACGTTGGTCGTCGGGTTGGTGGCCGAGGTCGGGTCGTCGGCACTGAAGCCGACCAGGATCAGCCCGCCGAGCCGGTACTTCGCGATCATCTGGGCCGGGGTGTCGACGCCCGCGAGCTTCCGGTTGCCCGCGGCCGAGCCGGCCGACACGGTGGTCGCCGAGGTGCCGTACGCGTACGGCATCAGCACCTGGCCCACCAGATCCTCATCGGTCAGCCGCCCGACGATCTCGCGCGCCCGGACCGCCGGGTCGACCGGCACGCTGGGGGCCGGCGTCGGGCGCGCCGGGCCGGACGGCTGCCCGGTCCGGGGTGGGCCGGGCGCGGTGCACGCCGTCGCGGTGAGGCAGCCGACAAGGGCAGTGGCCATGGACACCCGACGGCGCATGCGGTCACTCAAGCAGAGCGGCGCCACCGACGCACCGGTCAGCCGACTCCACTGAGGTAGCTGGGTGGCGCGCCCTCGCCGGCGATCCGGTACGGTTCCAGTTCGGCATCCCAGGACGTACCCAGCGCCCGGTCGAGCGCATGGCCCAGGCCCTCGGGCCCGCGGGCCGTCGCCATCAGCACGCGCAGCCGGTCCTCCGAGACCAGGATGTCCCCGTTCGCACTCATCGTGGCCCGGAACAGGCCCCGTCCGGGTACGTACATGAACCGCTCGCCGTCGACCCCGGGGCTCGGCTCCTCGGTGACCTCGAACCGGATCATCGGCCAGGCCCGCAGCGCGGCCGCGAGCTCGGCGCCCGTACCGGGCTTGCCGTGCCAGTTCGACTCGGTGCGGCGGGCAGCGGGCTCGACCGGCTGGTTGAACCACTGCAGGGTGGCCGGCGCGCCGAGGACGCGCGAAATCGCCCACTCGACGTGTGGACACACGGCGAGCGGGGTGGAGTGCACGTACACGACGCCACGCGTTCGCACGTTGACCTCCCGGTAGCCCGAGGTACGTCTTCCCCTACGACCTCGATCACCGGGCTGGGCCGGTACCCATGATGGCTGCTGAGGCGCGTGATGCGCCAGAGAATCCGGAAAATCCACCCGGTCAGCTAGATCAAGGGGACTTTCCGGGTCAGGTATGCTTGCCCCGGCTGGCATGCGTCCGGCCCGCATCCCATGTCGTACCCCCCGCAAGGAGTCCCCCGTGGCGAGCAACACCTCCAAGACTGCGCGCGCGTCCGTCCGCGCCGGCCAGGCATCTGGTGGCGCGCTGAGCGTGCTGGGCGAGTACAAGTACCTCATCCCGCTCAACAAGGGCAAGCACGCCTATGTGCGGAACCTCACGAACGGGAAGACTCTTCACCTGCGCACCGACTCCGACGCGTTCGTCGAGGAGCTCCGCACGCTGGCCGCTGCCGGGCACGGCGTCAAGATCCGCGCCGAGCTGTCCGCGCTCGCCACGGTGTACCCCGATCACGGGTGGGACACCACCGAGAAGCGGCTCGTCGAGGCGGGTGTGTTCGAGACCGCCTGATCGGCGTCCTCATTGGAGCCGGATCCACTCGGTCGCCGTGGTGACCGCGGCGAGCGCGTCGATGTCGGGCGACACCCCGAGCCCGGGACCCGTCGGCACCCGCACGTGCCCGTTCTCCAGGACGAAGGGCGACGTGATATCCCGTGCGTAGTACCGGTCGGACGCCGACGTGTCCCCCGGCAGCACGAAGAAAGGCAGCGCGGCAAGGGCCACGTTGGCCGCCCGGCCGAGACCGGTCTCCAGCATGCCGCCCGCCCACACCGGTACGCCGTGGGCCGCGCAGACGTCATGGATGCGGCGGGCCTCCAGGTAGCCGCCGACCCGGCCGGGCTTGATGTTCACGATCGCGCACGCGCCCAGGGCGATCGCGTCGGCCGCGGCGCGGGCACTGGTGATCGACTCGTCGAGGCACACCGGGGTACGGATCAGCCGGGCGAGCTGCGCGTGCCCCCGTACGTCGTCCTCCGCCAGCGGTTGCTCGATGAGCAGCAGGCCGAACGGGTCGAGCCCGGCGAGGTGCCGGGCGTCGGCGAGCGTGTACGCGGTGTTCGCGTCGACCTGCAGCAGGATCTCGTCGCCGAACCGCTCGCGGACGGCGCGTACCGGTGCCACGTCCCAGCCCGGTTCGATCTTGAGCTTGATGCGCAGGTACCCGCTGGCCAGATAGGATTCGACGGCGGCGAGCAGCGCGGGAATCGAGTCCATGATGCCCACCGAGACGCCGGCCGGCACGGCATCGCGTACCGCGCCGAGAAAGCCGCCCAGCGACGTGCCGGCCGAACGCAGCTGCGCGTCGAGCACCGCCGTCTGCACCGCCGCCTTCGCCATCGGGTGCCCCTTGAACCGGGCGAACACCGGTTCGACCGCATGGGCATCCACTGTGGACAATCCGGCGACGGCCGGTACGAGGAACCGCCGGATCACCTCGGCGGCGCCGTCGACGTACTCGGCCGAGTACCGCGGCGCCGACATCGCGACGCACTCGCCCCAGCCGTCGGCGTCCGGCGTGACCGCGCGGACGAGCAGCACGTCCCGCTCGTACTCGACGCCGAACGACGTACGAAACGGCGTGACCAGCGGCATCGCGATGCGCCGCAGCTCGAACCCGGTCAGTCTCACGAACGCTCCAGCAGGTAGTAGCCGTCCCTGGTCAGGGCGGTGATGGCGTACCCGGCGGCCAGCGCGCCGACCAGCGCCTCGCGGACCGCGAGCCGCCACGGCGCAGCCAGCTCCGGGTCGGTCGCGCGCAGCGCCTCCACGTCCAGCGGCAGCGCGACGAGCAGCCGGCGGCTCTCCGGGGCCGGCGGGCCGGTGGGTTCCGGGCGATCGCCGACCCGCATGACGAGCGCCCGCGCGCCCTCGGTCGACGGTTCGGTGGGCACGCCACGGGCGGCCGCCTCCGCCCGCGCCGAGTCGAGCCGCCAGGTGACGTACAGCCGGTCGCTCGCGTCGCCCACGTTCACGCCGTCGGTCATCGCGCCGTAGAAGTCGGGCAGGTACGCCGTCGGCAGCGCGCCGAGCTTGTGCAGGTTGAAGCGGGCGTTGCGGCGGACCAGCGGGTCGAACGTCCAGCACACCTCGGCGATGCCGCGGGCGAGCGACCAGGCCCGCTGGTGCTGCTTGAGCGCGTACCCGACGCCGCCGCCCTGCGCCTCGGGCACGACACCGGTGATGTGCGAGTGCAGGTGGTCGGCCCCGCGGAAGGCGACCGCCGCGCCGACGAGCGCCCCGCCGCGGTACGCGCCGACGACGTAGTTGCCGGCGTACGCCAGCGCGCGCATCAGTCCCGTGTTGATCAGCTCGTCGGCCGAGCCCACCCGCCAGATCCGGCAGAACAGCTCGGCGGCCGCGTCGTACTCCGCCATCTCGGTCAGCTCGGCAATGCGCAGCCCATGCCGGTTGGCCGCGGCTTGCGCGCGGGACCACGCCTCCGCGGCATCAGCCGCCCGCTGCGCCTCGGACATGGCTAGCCCACCCGCGGGAGCGCCCGGCCGTTGTGCAGGTACCGGCCGCCGTCGACGAACGTGAGTACCTGGTGGCGCCCGTCCATCGGGTCGGCCGAGAAGATGAACGCCTCACCGGCCAGCGGCACGTACCTCGCCGTGCTGCCGGTCATGCCCAAGCCGCGGGCGAAGTCGCTCGGGATCAACGTGATGTCGAGCCCACCGGACACGGCGGCGACCTCGTACGCCAGCATCGGGCCGGCGTACCGCCCGGGGTAGGCGTCGGTCGGTAGGCTGGCCAGCTCGGCCGGTGGCGTCTTGTCGAGCGCGTCGTCGCCGCGGCCGGTGTCCCGGAACACATCGCCGTCGAAGCCGCCGGTGTGGCGCACGAAGTGGCGTACGGTCACCGCGGCGCTCAGCTCCGGGTCGGCCACCGCGAACTCCGGCAGGTACCGCCGGATCGGTTGGTCGAGGTCCACCGGTGCCTCGTCCACGAGCTGAAGGACGAGAGCCATCGCACCTCCCCAGTCGTGTCGGGCCGTGATCGTCACCACGCACGTGCGGCCGAGGCTACCTCAGCGACTCACGGCGGCGAGCGCCTGGAAACCGGGCGGTACGCGACCGGAAGGCCGCACCCGCAACGCGGGCCTGCCTATGGTCGGCCTCACGACCAGCAGGTGGACGGGCACCGACCGCCTGACTAGCGTGAGCGCGTGGGCTTTCTGGAGAGCTGGCTGGTCGCGCTGCCGGCGGTCGGGGTATACCTCGCCGTCGGGCTGATCATCGGCCTGGAAAGCATGGGCATCCCGCTGCCCGGTGAGCTGACGTTGGTCACCGCCACCCTGCTGGCTGTGGAGGGCGTCACCCAGCCGTGGGCGGTGGCCCTGGCCGCGGCCACCGGCGCCATCGTCGGCGACTCGATCGGGTACGCGGTGGGCCGGCGCGGCGGCCGTGGCCTGCTGGAGCGGCTGGGCCGCCGGTTCCCCGAGCACCTCGGCCGGGACCAGATCGCCAAGGCAGAACGGACCTTCGCCCGGTGGGGCGTGTGGGCAGTGTTTTTCGGGCGGTTTGTGGCGTTGCTGCGCATCCTGGCCGGGCCGCTGGCCGGCGCGTTGCGGGTGCCGTACCGCACATTCCTGCTGGCGAACGCGAGCGGGGGCATCCTCTGGGCCTCCGGTACGACCGCTCTGGTCTACTGGCTCGGCCGGGCGGCCCAGCACTGGCTCAAGGACTTCTCCTGGGCGGCACTCGGGCTCGCTATCCTGGTGGGTCTGGGCACGACGTGGTACATCAAGCGGCGTGCCACGCACCGCCCGGCCGCGGAACTGGTCACCACGGCGCTGGCGACCACGGCACCGGCGGCCGCGGGCGCCGTCGACGAGGGCTAGCCCTCCGGGTCGGCGCACCGCGCTCGTAAGATCCGTGCGGCCGCCCAGCCGTCCAGCTCGGGGAGCTTGATCGTTTGACCGACGCCACGACCCTGCGGGACCAGATTGCCGCCGAACAGCACCACGTAGACCGGGTGTACGCCCGCGTGGCCGAACTGCGCCGCGCCGCGGTGCGAGCGGAGGCCGAGGGGTACCGGATCGCCCGCGTCGGTACCTTCAGCGCCCTGGTCGAACGCGATGCGATGGTCTTCCACCAGGCCCGGCGGCGGCACTCGCTCGACGCCGAGCACGAGGGCCTCGTGTTCGGCCGGCTCGACCTGCGCGACGGCGACGTGTACCACGTGGGTCGGCTCGGCGTACGGGACGAGCATGCCGAGCCGCTGCTGATCGACTGGCGTGCCCCGGCGGCGTCCGCGTTCTACCAGGCCACCGCCGCCGACCCCCGGGGCGTCGTACGCCGCCGCATGATCCAGTGCGCGGGCGAGATCGTCACCGGCCTGGAGGACGACCTGCTCGACCCGGGTGCGGCCCCGCCCGGCATGCGGGTCGTCGGCGACGGCGCACTGCTCGCCGCGCTGACCCGTACGACCGGCCGCGGCATGCGCGACATCGTCTCGACGATCCAGCGCGAACAGGACGAGGCGATCCGGTCGCCCGCCTCCGGCGTGACGATCGTGTCGGGCGGTCCGGGTACCGGTAAGACGGCGGTCGCGCTGCACCGGGCGGCGTACCTGCTCTACTCCGACCGGGCGCGGTTCGCCAGCGGCGGCGTACTCGTGGTGGGCCCGTCGGCCGTCTTCGTGAACTACATCAGCCAGGTGCTGCCGTCGCTCGGCGAGGAGTCGGCCACGCTGCGCTCGCTCGGCTCGCTCGTCGAGGGTGTCGCGGCGGCCCGGGTGGACGCCGCCGACGTGGCCACGATCAAGGGCTCGCTGCGCATGCGCCGGGTCCTCGGCCGGGCCGTGCGGGACGCCGTACCCGGCGCACCGACCGAACTCCGCCTGCTGTACCGCGGGCACCTGCTCCGGCTCACCGAGCACCAGCTCAGCGAGGTGCGCCGGGCCGTGTTACCCCGCGGCGCCCGGCGCAACGAGGTCAGGTCGGCGGCGACGGCCGGCCTGCTGGACGCGCTGTGGCGGCAGGCACCGCCGGACCGCACCCGCGAGCAGTTCGTCGATGACGTGGCCGACCGGCCGGAGTTCCGCGCCTTCCGGCATACGTGGTGGCCGGTCGTGACCCCGGCCGAGGTGCTCGGCTGGCTCGCCGATCCCGGCCGGCTCGCCCGGTACGCCGACGGCTTGCTGTCCACTGTGGACGTTTCTCGGCTCGCCCGGTCCTGGGTGGTCGGTGCGCCGTCGATCTCCGACGTCGCGCTGCTCGACGAGCTCGGCGAGCTGCTGGGTACGCCACCCGCGCCGCCCAGGCGGCGGTCCGCCGACGGGTACCGGGCGATCGGCGTCCGGGTCGCTGCCCCCGTGCCGGAGCGGCCGGCGGACTACCGCGACTACGCGCACATCGTCGTCGACGAGGCGCAGGACGTGTCCCCGATGCAGTGGCGCATGCTCGGCCGGCGCGGGCGGCACGCCAGCTGGACGATCGTCGGCGATCCGGCCCAGTCCGCGTGGGCCGGTGGCGAGGCGGAGGTCGCGCAGGCCCGCAACACCGCGCTGGGCGGCCGGCGGCGCAGCGAGTACCCGTTGACGACCAACTACCGCAACTCGGCCGAGATCTTCGCGCTCGCCGCGCGGGTGGTACGCCGCGTTGTACCGGACGCGGCGCTGCCCCGGGCGGTTCGCACCACCGGCGTCGAGCCCGAGCACGTGGTGACCGCCCGGCTGGCCGCCGCCGCGCGTACCGCCGCCGCCGAGCTGCTGGGTACGGTCGAGGGCACGGTCGGCGCGATCGCCGCGGTCGACCGGCGCGACGAGGTGGCCGGCTGGTTGTCCGGGCTGGACGGCGACCGGTTGCAGGTCGTGTCGAGCCTGGAGGCCAAGGGCATGGAGTACGACGGCGTGGTGGTCGTCGAGCCGAGCGAGCTGCTGGCGGAGTCGGAGTCCGGGGTCCGTACGCTCTACGTCGCACTGTCCCGGGCGACCCAGCGGCTCACCACGGTGGCCTCGGACGACACCTGGCTGTCGGACGGTTGAGCGTGCTGCGGATGGCTCTTGCCGGCCTGCGTGGGCACGCGCTGCGGCTGCTGCTCACCGGGCTCGCCGTGTTCGTGGGGGTCAGCTTCCTGGCCGGCACGCTGGTCTACGGCGACACCGCGACGGCGGCCTTCTACGCCGACCTCGCCCGCTCCGCGCGAAACGTCGACGTGGACGTGCGCGCGTTCGACGAGAGCATGAAGATCGAACCGTCCGCGCTCGACCGGGTGCGTGCCGTACCCGGGGTGTCCGCAGTGGACGGTCGGTACCACGAGAAGCTGCCGCTGCTCGCCCCCGACGGGCGGCTCATCACCGACGCGGGTCGGGTGGGGATCGTCCTGTCGCTGCCCGGCGCGATGCCGGCGTACGACGTGGCGAGCGGGCGACTTCCCGTGGCCAGGGGCGAGATTGCCGTGGATAAGTCCACAGTGGACGTCTATGGGTTCGCGATCGGTGCGCCGGTACGCGCGCTCGACCGGTCCGGCAAGCCGCATCCGATGACGCTCGTCGGGGTGCTCGACTTCGGCGTCAACCGGCTCTACTTCGGGCTGAGCGTGGCCGCCCTTGCCACCCCCGACCTCACCGCGCTGACGGCGCCGACCGGGTACGCCGAGATCACGGTGGCCGCGGCACCCGGTACCGATCCGGCCGTGTTGCAGGCCCGGGTGCGCGCCGCCCTGGACGGCCAGTACCGCGTACGCACCGGCGACCAGCTGGGTTGGGTGCTCGCGCGTCGCGCCGCGAAGTACGTCGACGGCTTCCTCGCCGTACTGCTGGCGTTCGGCCTCGTCGCGCTGACCGTGGCCGGTTTCGTCATCTACAACACGTTCACGATCCTCGCCGCGCAGCGGTCCCGCGAGTTGGCGCTGCTGCGCTGCCTCGGCGCCCGGCGCCGCCAACTGGTCGGCGCCGTCCTGCTGGAGGCCGGCACACTGGGGGCGGCGGGTTCGGCGGCCGGGCTGGTGGGCAGCGTACTGGTCGGCTACGGGCTGATCGGCGCCCGGGACATCGTCGGGGCCACGAT